>JAJBTL010000258.1:0-6539 GCA_020860865.1 Planctomycetota bacterium
TCATCGGTTAAATCATCTTCGCGCGCGTACATGCGGGTCGTGTGCGAACGTGGTACCAATGTCATGGCCATCCATCCTTATAGCGTGTTAAAATGAATGTGAGCCTTCCCCTGTGCATTTCGGCTAAATTCACTAATAACCGTAAAACGCAGGGAGGAACCAGTCTCTGTTTAAAAGCGCTAGCGATGATGCAAGCAGCCTCGCTGCATCGTGGAAATCACAGAGGGTACAGAGTCGTGGTGGAGACGGAAGGAAACCGGGTCAGCCGGGCCCGGGCGCCTCTTGTTCTGTATACTGGATAGGGTAAACGCTTGCAAGTACTTTTTTTGTCCGATAGTCCGGTCGAGCCGGTGGCTGACCGCCAACAGAACGTTTATTTGGACAAGCCGTTCATGGTCACGGAGAGGACGGCCAGGCTGCTGACCAGTTCAACGTTTTCAATCAATACCTTTTCAGGCACGTCCAGCTTGACCGGCGCGAAGTTCCAGATGCCGATGATGCCGCTGTCGACCATGACATTTGCGGCGGCCTGGGCGGCGTGGGCGGGAACGGTGAGAATGCCGGTGACGACGTTCATCTGTTTCGCCAGGGCGGGCATGTCGCGAAGGTGGTAGATCTTCCTGCCATAAATTTCCCGGCCGATCTTCGCTTCGCAAATATCGAAGGCGGCGGCGATATTAAGGCCGCAGTTGCGGAAATTTTCATAGCCGATGAGGGCGTGGCCAAGGCTGCCGGAACCGACAAGGAAAGCGTCGGCGACTTCGTTCCAGCCGAGGAAGTTCTCAATCGCTTCGATAAGCGGCGTGAGTTCGTAACCGATTCGCGGACGGCCGGTGATGCCGGTGAGGGCGAGATCCTTCCGGACCTGGGTGGAATCGAGATCAAGTTCCCTGGAAATACGGGTACAGGAAATCTTTTGCGCCCCTTCGACCCGGAGCTGGCGAAGAAGCCGGAGATATGATGGCAGGCGGCGAATACTCGGATTCGGAAACTGCCGCTTGGGTTCACTACGCATATTTTACCTTACCTTCGCTACTATCGCTTCCAGAATATGGTTAGCTTTCTCTCATCCTTGTGATCGTATTAAGGAAATTTATCACAAAATAGGGCCAATGCCAATGAATTTTTTATTATCCATTGTCGACTGTAAACCACAGATTTGATAAATCGTTCAGGTTAAATACGTTATCATGTCCGAACAAATAACGATTTCACCAGCCGACCGTCACGCCGGCGGATTATTCGCGACAAAATTCTTCAGAAAATTGGTGCTGTCGTCCTATCACCGGGGGCGCTGGATCGTTACATTAATGGACCGATCACGGTCATCCCATGCTGAGATATGTATCGGAATCAAGCATGCGCTCGAAGTGGCGGGTCACCGAAGCGGATTGTTCCAGGGTGAGGTTGCCGTCCTGGAGGGCGGTCTCGATGCGCTCCCGCATGCGGGCGTTGATGCCGTCCCGGGTGAACTGGACATAGGCCAGGACTTCCATAACCGTGTCGCCGCCAATTGTTTTGTCAATAATGTAACCCTTGTCATTCGACGACACA
This sequence comes from Planctomycetota bacterium, assembly GCA_020860865.1. Classification (GTDB taxonomy): domain Bacteria; phylum Planctomycetota; class SZUA-567; order SZUA-567; family SZUA-567; genus JAJBSZ01. Next base: position 1,555 of record JAJBTL010000258.1, read on the forward strand.
TGGACCACGGTGGTATCACCGAACAGGTTGTGGAGGTCGCCAAGAATTTCCTGGTAGGCGCCGACGAGGAAGATGCCGATGTAGTACGGTTCGTTTTTCCGGAGCGGGTGCAGTGGCAACGTGTGTCTGACGTCACGCAAGTCGACGAACTGGTCTATCACCCCGTCCGAATCACAGGTGATGTCGGCGAGGACGCCGAAGGCGGTCGGCTTTTCACTGACGCGGTGAAGCGGCATGACCGGGAACAATTGGCGAATGACCCAATGGTCGGGGATGGACTGGAAAACGGAATAGTTGCAGAAATACGTCGTCGCCAGCATGGATTCGAGGCCGGCGAGGTCGTCCGGCACATAGTCGAGCTTTCGGACGAGCTGGAGAATTTTCTGACAGGCGAGGCGGAACCGCGTCTCCACCCCCGCCCTTTCCTCCAGGGTGAGGTTCCCGTGGTTGAACAGGGTCAGGGCATACTGCCCCGCCTGGATGGCGTCGTGGTACGATTCCTGGTAGTTCTTGGCGCTGATATTCTCGACGACGTCGTGGATGTCCTTTAGGACCGGATTCGGGTTCCGGGGAAGCGGCGGCGGCGTCATACCGTTTTCCAGATCGGTCGACGATATCGCCTCGATAACGAGCATGGAATGGTGCGCCACCAGTGCCCGGCCGGATTCGATGACGATATTCGGATGGGGGATGTTTCCTTCCCGGCAGGCGATGGACACGGCGTCGACGATGTCGGCGGCGTATTCGCGTGGGCCGTAATTGGCCGATGACGGGAAATTGGTCTGGGATCCGTCGTAATCGACGGCGAGGCCGCCGCCGAAGTCAAGGTATTGTATGGACGCGCCGTGGCGGCTAATTTCCTTGAAGAAACAGCAGACTTCGCGGGCGGCGTGCTTGAACCGCTGGATATCGGTGATTTGCGACCCGATATGAACGTGGAGAAGCTGCAATTTGTCAAGCATCCGCCGCCGCCGGAGCGTCGCGAGAGCGGTCAAGATGTCACTTGATCGCAGGCCGAACTTCGACTTGTCGCCGGACGACCCTTCCCATTGTCCCCTGCCCCGGCTGGATAGTTTCATCCTGATGCCGAGGATCGGTTCGACCTTCAGGGCCTTGGCCCGTTCGAGGATGAGATCGAGTTCGGTCAACTTTTCGACGACGAGGCAAACTTTATGGCCGAGCTTGATACCAAGAAGGGCGGAATCGACATATTCCTCGTCCTTGAAGCCATTGCAGACGATGAGCGCTTCCGGATCCCGGTGATGGGCGATGGCGATAAGGAGCTCCGGCTTCGACCCGGCTTCGAGGCCGTGGTGGTACGGCGCGCCGAGGTTGACGATATCCTCGACAATATGGCGGTGCTGGTTGACTTTAATCGGGTAGACGGGGCGGAACTGTCCGCCGTACTCGTAGGTATTGAAGGCGTGCTGGAACGCGTCGTGAATGACTTTGAAACGATGGCGGAGAATATCGGTAAAGCGGATAAGGACGGGAAGCTCGAGTCCCCGGAGGCGGATTTCGTCCACCAGCCCTTTCAGGTCGACCCGGCTGGTGCCGGCGCTCATGACGACGTTGCCGTTGTCGCCGATTTCGAAGATGTTCTTACCCCAACGATCGACGCCATACAACTCGGCCGCGTCGGACGGAGCCCAGCTATCGAGCGGGTTACTTTTCTTTTTCTGCATGCGGGGACGTTTTTCGCTCATGCGGCCGGCCTCCATTCGGAATTTTTTGTCCATGTTTCACGCCCGCGCCCTCGCTCGGGCCGGGAAAACGATCAATGAAAAATACGCCCGAAATCCGAAATTACCAGTAAAATTTTCGTTTTTTTCTTCCCGGGAACTTCTTTTCCCGTCAGGGATTATTTCCTCCACGGGATAGGCGGCGACCGAATGGCTGTTCCGTTGTGAAGAACCTGCCCCGGCGACATAAAAAACGCGTCGGGAATTTGACAAGGAAAAAAGGCGTGGTATAGTTACCTGAGTTTGTTTGGCTGACACGTTCTCGAATCGTCTCGACAACAGCATGCATGTGCTTCTCGTAATCAGGAACCCACCATGGCATCGAAAATATTTGATTCCGCCTGGCTCCAGGAATGCCTGAACCGGCTGGCCGATTCCATCGCCTCCCGCCGGGGCAAAGGCGGCGGCAAGGGCCTCATCGGCCTCCGCACCCGGGGCGCCATCATCGCCGACCGCCTTCAGGCCCTTCTCAAGGAACGGCACGGCCTCGACTTCCCTATTGGCTACCTCGACGCCACCCTCTACCGGGACGACCTCGACCGGGGCGCCGGCCTGAAGTCCGTCCTGCCGTCCGAACTCGATTACGACATTACGGACAAGGATATAATCCTCTGCGACGACGTCATCTCCACCGGTCGGTCCATCCGGGCCGCCATGGGCGCCATTTTCGACTACGGGCGTCCGGCCTCCATCACCCTCGTCGCCATGATCGACCGGGGCGGCCGGGAACTCCCCATTCACCCCGACTACCTCGGCGTGAAGATTGAAGTGTCGAAAGGCGGCTTTGTCCGCTTGAAACTTTCCGAAATCGATCCGCAGGGCGACGCGGTATTCGTCGTCGGCCCCGGAGAGCCCGAACCCTAAACCCATTATCCAAAAAACGCCGCTATTCGCGGCGTTTTTTTCGCACTGCGCCCGACCGGGAAGAGGTTATTTCACGTTTTCCGGCGGGTATGTCACAGCCATTTTGTTTTCGGAAAGCGTAATTCCCAAGCCTGAAACGCGTACGAAGTGAAAGACTTTAAAAGCCGAATAATTCGGCGCGCTTCAGTATACCCGTACCGCTTTTGGAGGAATCGTATCATGCAATGGACCCGAAAACACCTTCTTGGCCTGGAGGAGCTTTCCGCCGAGGAAATCAACTTTATCCTCGACCGCGCCGACTCCTTCAAGGAAATCTGCACCCGGCCAAACAAGAAGGTGCCCGCCCTGGTGGGTAAAACAATCGTCAACATGTTCTTCGAGAATTCGACGCGGACAAACCTGTCCTTCCAGCTCGCCGCTCGCCGGCTCTCCGCCGATACCCTGGCATTCTCGAAGGCCGGCACCTCCGTCGCCAAAGGCGAGACCATGGTCGACACCGCGCTGAACATTGAAGCCATGGGCGTCGACATCATGGTGCTCCGGCACAGCGCCTCCGGCGCGCCGTGGAAATTGGCCCGGAGCGTGAAGTGCGCCGTCGTCAACGCCGGCGACGGCCAGCACGAGCACCCGACCCAGGGCCTCCTTGACATCTACACAATCCGGGAGGTGCGCGGCCGCATCGCCGGCCTCACCGTCGGCGTCGTCGGCGATATCGCCCACAGCCGTGTGGCCCGGTCGAACATCTGGGGCTTGACGAAATTGGGCGCCCGCGTCATCCTCGTCGGCCCGACCACGCTCATCCCCCGGGAAATCGAAAAGATGGGCGTCGAAGTCTGCCACGATATGGATTACGCCATCCGGGAATGCGACGTCCTGAACATGCTCCGCATCCAATTCGAGCGCCAGGGCGGCAACAACCCCTTCCCGTCCGTCCGGGAATATGGCCAGATGTTTGGCCTGAACAAGGAACGTCTCCGCAAGGGAAAACCCGACCTCACCATCATGCATCCGGGTCCGGTCAACCGTGGCGTCGAGCTTTCCCCCGAAGTGGCCGACGGCCCGCAGAGCGTTATCCTGAAGCAGGTCGGGAACGGCCTCGCCGTCCGTATGGCCGTGTTGCAACTCGTCGCCGGCGTGGAATAAGGCATTACCAAGACATACACCGTACCGTCTTACAATGGAGTTTTACCCATGTCCTCTATAGTTATTACAAACGCGCACCTTCTCGACCCGGCGGAAGGCCTGGACCAGAACGGCCATATCGCCATCAAGGACGGCATTATCGAATATGTCGGCCCGGACCTCGCCGCCGCCACGGCCGCGGCCGGAGACGACGCCCAGCAGGTCGATGCCGGTGGCTTCATGGCCACCCCCGGCCTTATCGACATGCATGTCCACCTCCGGGAACCCGGCAACGAAGCCGAGGAGACCATCGCCTCCGGCTCCATGGCCGCCGTCGCCGGCGGCTTCACCTCGGTCGCCTGCATGCCGAACACCGACCCGGCCATCGACAATGAATCCGCCATCATCTTCACCCGCCGCGAAGCCCGCCGCGCCGGCCTCGCCAACGTCTTCCCCGTCGGCGCCGTCACCGCCGGCCGGAAAGGGGAAGAACTGGCCGAAATGGCCCAGATGGCCCGGGGCGGCGCCGTGGCCTACTCGGACGACGGCGCCGCCGTGCCGACGGCAGGCCTGCTCCGCCGCGCCCTCACCTATGCGAAAATGCTCGACAAGCCGATTCTTGAACACTGCGAGAACCAATCCCTCCTCGGCAAGGGCGTCATGGACGAGGGCTACAACTCGACCGCCCTCGGCCTCACCGGCATTCCGGACGAATGCGAGGAAATCATTGTCGCCCGGGACATCGCCATCGCCCGCCTCACCGGCGGCCATGTCCATATCCAGCACGTCTCCACCGCCAACTCGGTCGAGATTATCCGCCGGGCCAAGGAATCGGGCATCAGCGTCAGCGCCGAGGTGACGCCGCACCACCTCTCCCTCACCTCCGACTGCCTGAAGGATTACGACCCGGTTTACAAGGTCGCGCCGCCGCTCCGGACCATGATAGACGTCGAAGCCTGCCGGCGTGGCCTCAAGGACGGCACCATCGACGCCATCGCCTCCGACCACGCGCCGCAGCTCGAGGAGGAAAAGGAACTCGAATTCGCTGACGCCCCGAACGGCATGATCGGCCTCGAGACCACGGTCGGCGTCATCTCCACCGTCCTCGTAAAGTCGGGCGAATTTACCTGGAAGGAACTCATCCCGACCATGACAAGCCGCCCGTCGGATATCCTTAAACTGGGCCGGGGACGGCTGAAAAAAGGCCTGCCGGGCGACGTCCCCGTCATCGATCCCGACGGCGAATGGCTGGTCGAG
>JAJBTL010000258.1:6549-21255 GCA_020860865.1 Planctomycetota bacterium
CTCCCGGAACTGCCCGTTCCGCGACTGGAAGTTGACCGGCCGCGCCGTCATCACCGTTGTCGGCGGCAAACTAGTTTTCGATCTGGACGGTCGCGCCTGACCGTTCCGGAGAAATTTCGCGGAAAATGCCGAATGATCGTTTTGCTTCAACTTTTTCCGCGTGTTTTCGGCTCCTTTTACGACAATAGATAAATGAGAGGGCCAGTCCAACCGGACTGGCCCCGGTTTTTTTCCGTAAAACTTGCTTTCGACGTTAAAATGCTTCTTGATGTCTATATCTGTTTCCTGCTAATATAGGCTATGCGTTTCCGACCGATTTGTCGGGACGTGATTTGATACACCTTGGCTCGGAAAACCCCGGACATGACCATGAGCACACAAGAATCGGCCAGGATATCCGCCCGGATATTCTCCAACACCGCCCTTCGCCGGCGGAACATCCCCGAAGGCGTCACCGTCAAGTCCATCTTCGAGGAAGCCTCCCGCGAAGCCCACAGCCACAAGTGGATCGAAAGCGAACGCGCCGGCTACGACATCGGCGACGCCGCCATCGAGGACTGGCACCGGCGATTCTGGCACCGCTTTGTCCGGGAACGGTGGATTCAGCACATCCGGGGCGAAGTCTACTGGCGGGAACTCGACAACAATGACTTCGGCATTCTTGAAAAAGAGTTCGACGACTGCCGCGAACAGTCCGACGCCATCGCCTCCATGCTGAGTCAGGGCGGCGAAAACCTCGACATTGTCCAGTGGGCCATCGACACCAAACAGGACATGAAGGTCGTCCTCCACATACTCGAACGCCTCGACCTGAACGCCCACCGCCTGGCGTCGAAGCTTGATTCAACCGGTTCCGAATTTGTCCGCAGCCTCCGCGCCCGCCACCGGCCCCGGGCCATCGTCGTCAACGACGATCCGGACGCCCGCCTCATCGTTCGCTCCATTCTCGAATACGAGCAGATGGAAGTGGTCGAGGCCGCCACCGGCGAAGAGGCGCTGGAAATTGTCCAGACCCGGCGGTTCGACCTGTTCATCCTCGACCTCCGGCTGCCGAAGCGCCACGGCGCCGAAATCGCCTACCACCTGCGCCGTCACGGCGTGCACCGCTTTATCGTCGCCACCGGCGCCAGCCTGGACGAGTGGCACGAATGCGATCTGTACGACTGCGGCTTTACGCACCTTTTGAAAAAACCGTTCCCGCTTGAACGGATGGCGGTTATCGCCCGGGACGTTATTCAGTCGATCAGCGCCCGCTAAACGGTTTAGGATCACCGTGCCGGATGGCGTTTCTTCCCAATTGGAGGAAAAATTCGGTAAGACGTCGACATAATCCATCCTTTTCATTTGACAGGAATTTTTGCCTGCTGCATACTCGGCGTGAGTTGAGAGCGGCGGGCATTTTTATTGGGTCTCCTTCCCTGTTTCGCTCCCACACAAAAACTAAACCTCGTTTGTTCCGGTAAATCGTGCGTGTTTTTTCCGGAAATGACCGATATATGGATACCGTCTTCATGAATTGGGAGATGGGGACGGTGTTTTGCAATTGAGTAAGAAGTCGATAAAAAACGTCATTTTGACGCTTTATTGTGGGGTTCCATCATCCTAAGCAAGGAGACCTGGTAATGGCAAAAAAAGAGAAACGCGTATATTTCTTCGGCGGCGGCAAAGCCGAGGGAAGAGGCCTGCCGAAGGAAGTGCTCGGCGGCAAGGGTCAGGGGTTGGCCGAAATGTCGTCGATTGGCCTTCCGGTTCCGGCCGGCTTCACGATCACCGTCGACACCTGCGCCCTGTACTATGAACTCGGCCGCAAGTTCCCGAAAGATTTTGAAAACGAAGTCCGGGAGAACCTGAAGAAGCTGGAAAAGACCACCGGCAAAAAGTTTGGTGATGTCAAAAATCCGCTCCTCGTCTCCGTCCGCTCCGGCGCCGCCCGTTCCATGCCCGGAATGATGGAAACCATCCTGAACCTCGGCCTCAACGACGTCTCCGTGGAAGGTCTCGCCAACAAGACAAAAAATCCCCGCTTCGCTTACGACGCCTACCGCCGCTTCATCCAGATGTATTCCACCACCGCCATGGGCCTCTCCAAGGAACCCATGGAGGAAATGCTCACCGAAATGAAGAAGAAACTCGGCGTCAAGACGGACCCTGAAATCCCCGCCGAAAACCTGAAGGAACTCTGCGACCAGTTCAAGGCCTATTATAAAAAGAATATGGGCGGCAAGGCCTTCCCCCAGGAACCGATGGACCAGCTCTGGGGCGCCATCAAGGCGGTGTTTAATTCGTGGATGGCCGAGAAGGCCGTCACCTACCGCCGCGTCGAAAAGATCACGGACCTCCACGGCACCGCCGTCAATGTCCAGGAAATGGTCTTCGGCAATACCGGCGACACCTCCGGCACCGGCGTCTGCTTCACCCGCGACCCCTCCCCCGGCAAAAACGAATTCTTCGGTGACTGCCTTATCAACGCCCAGGGCGAAGACGTCGTCGCCGGCATCCGGACGCCCCTCAAACTGTCCGACCTCGGCAAATACCTGCCCGCCGCCTGGAAGCAACTCCAGAAAGTCCGCACGCAACTCGAGAAGCACTACAAGGACATGCAGGACATGGAGTTCACCGTCGAGAACGAAAAACTCTTCATGCTCCAGTGCCGGACCGGCAAACGCACCCCCGCCGCCGCCTTCAAAATCGCCGTCGACATGGTAAAGGAACGCCTCATCACCAAGGAAGAAGCGATCGGCCGCATCACCCCGGAAGATATCGAACGCATGTTCTACCCGGTGATTTCCGAAACGGACAAGGCGAAGCTGAAATCGTCCTACATCGGTGAAGGCATAAATGCCGTGCCGGGCGCCGCCGCCGGGCAAATCATGTTCACCGCCGAAGATGCCGAAAATGCCTTCAACAAGGGCATGAAGGTCATCCTCGTCCGTAAGGAAACGTCACCCGAAGACGTCGGCGGCATGCACGCCGCCCAGGGCATCCTCACCGCCACCGGCGGCAAGACTTCCCACGCCGCCGTCGTCGCCCGCGGCTGGGGCAAGTGCTGCGTTGTCGGCGCCGAAATCCTCGACATCAACGCCGAGAAGAAGACCATGACCGTCAAGGGCAAGGTCTACAAGCAGGGCGACTGGCTCACCCTCGACGGCTCCACCGGCTCGATCTATTCGGGACAGTTGGCCCTGAAAGACCCGATCCTGCCGCCTGAATTCAAGGTCCTCATGGGTTGGTGCGACACCATCCGCACCGTCAACGTCCGCACCAACGCCGATTCCCCGGCCGACGCCAAGAAGGCCATTGAAATGGGCGCCGAAGGCATCGGCCTGTGCCGCACCGAGCACATGTTCTTCGAAGGCCGCGACCGCCAGTTGGCCATCCAGACCATGATCGTCGCCGACACCAAGGAAGACCGGGTCAAGGCCCTGTCGAAGCTTCTCCCGTACCAGCGGAAGGACTTTGAAGGCATCTTCGACGCGATGAACGGCAAACCCGTCACCATCCGCCTCATCGACCCGCCGCTCCACGAGTTCACCCCGAAGGACGCCGCCGGCATCAAGGAATTGTCCAAGGTCGCCAAGATGCCCGAGGACAAGGTCCGCGCCCGTATCGACCAGCTCCACGAGTCGAACCCGATGCTCGGCCACCGCGGCTGCCGCCTCTGCATCACCTATCCGGAAATTCTCGAGATGCAGGTCCAGGCCATTATCGAAGCGGCTGTTTCCGTCGCCAAGAAGGGCAAGAAAGTCTTCCCGGAAATCATGATTCCCCTCACCATCGCCGAGAAGGAATTCAACATCCTGGAAGAACGCGTCCGCGCCGTCGCCGACCCGATTATCAAGGCCGCCAAATCCAAGGTGAAATACCTCGTCGGCACCATGATTGAAATTCCCCGGGCCGCCCTCATGGCGAACCGCATTGCGGAAAAGGCCGAGTTCTTCAGCTTCGGCACGAACGACCTGACCCAGATGACGATGGGCCTGTCCCGCGACGACGCCGGCCGCTTCCTGCCGGAATATGTCGACGAAAAGAAGGCCGGCATCTTCAAGGCCGACCCGTTCCAGGTTCTCGACCAGGAAGGCGTTGGCCAACTGGTCAAGATGGGTATCGAACGCGGCCGCGCCACCCGCCCGAACCTCAAGGTCGGCATCTGCGGTGAACACGGCGGCGAATTGTCGAGCGTCAAGTTCTGCTGCGCCCAGGGCATGAACTATGTGTCCTGCTCGCCGTACCGCGTGCCGATCGCCCGTCTCGCCTGCGCCCAGTATGAAGTCGAGTCGAAGGCGAAAAAGCCCTCGGCCAAGAAACCCGCCGCCAAAAAGGCCGGCGCCAAGCCGATGATGAAGAAGGCCCCGGCCCGCAAGGCCGCGAAGAAGAAATAGGAACGACCGCGCGACACAGTGCAAAATGGAAACATATCAAGCCCCGGCCGAGTTGGCCGGGGCTTATTCATGAGTACACCGGGACGGAAAGCCTGCGTTGCGACGCTATTCCAACCCGGCCTTGATCGTCTCGATAACCATCTGGTAGCCTTCGTCGTCGAGATATTCCTTGTCCGGGTTCATGGCGAAAATGCCGCCCCATTCGAAGCCGTCGCGGTACTTTGGCACCAGGTGAATATGGAAATGTCCGGAGGTGTCGCCGTAGGCGCCGTAATTGATTTTATCCGGCGAAAACGCCTTTTCGAGTACCTTGCCGACCCGGGCCACTTCGGCGAAAAAGGCGTTCCGTTCGCTGTCCGTCATGTCGGTGAGGTTGCCGACGTGACGCTTGGCCGCGAGAATCACCCGGCCTTCGTGGCTCTGTTCCTTAAAGAGGTACAGGTCGGCGCCAGGAAGGGCCTGGATTTCAATGCCGAACGGTGACAGTGCGTCGCCCTTGTCGCAGTATGCGCATTTTGCCGCGGTCATAGCCATGTCCTTTCGCGAGAGAAAAATGTTCGAAATGGCGGGAAGCCCCGATACGGAGCACCGATTACGCATGCAGATATCACCAAGTATACGTCACCACACTTTTCAGTCCACCCGGCACGCATGGACCAGGATACTTTTGGTTTCGGCGAACATCCTACCCGAAGAGCGAACTGACGCTTTTATTCCGGTGAATATGGGAAATGGCGTCGCCAATAAGGGTGGCGAGGGAAATCACCTTGAGGTTGAGTTCTGGCGGCACCGGTTCGACCAGGGGAACGGTGTCGGTGATTATCACCTCGGTCGGCTTGGCTTCGACCAATCTTTCATAGGCCCGGGAGACGAACAGGCCGTGGGTGGCGAGAATGCGGACGCTCCTGGCGCCGTGGGCGCGGGCCGTCTCGACCGCCGCCGCCATGCTCCCGGCGGAGGCTATCATGTCGTCGACGATGATGGCGTCGCAGTCCTGGACGTCGCCGACAACGTGTCCCGTTTCGACAACTTCGTCGGAGAGGCGTTTCTTTTCAATAATGGCGAAACTGGTATCGAGGTGGCGGGCGTAGCGGGCGGCCATTTTTACCGAGCCGGCGTCCGGGCTGACGACGACTGGCTTTTCCAGGTGCAGGCTCTTCAGATATTTCACCAACACCGGAGCCGCGTACAGGTGGTCGAGCGGGAGGTCGAAAAAGCCCTGGATTTGGTGGGCGTGGAGATCCACGGTCAGGACCCGGGTGGCGCCGCTGGCGGCAATGAGATTGGTTACCAGTTTGGCGGTGATCGGCACCCTGCCCTCGTGCTTCCTGTCCTGCCGGGCATAGCCGAAATAGGGTATGACGGCGGTGATGGACTTGACGCTGGCGCGGCGCATGGCGTCGACCATGATGAGGAGTTCCATCAGGTTTTCATTCACCGGCGCGCAGGTCGGCTGGATGATGAAAGCGTTGACGCCCCGGACATTATCGCGGATGCGGACCTTCGTTTCGGAATCGGGGAACTGCTGGACATCGATCATTCCCGGTTCCTGCCGGAGATGCGCACACACCGCCTTGCCGAGTTCCGGGTGGGCGTTTCCGATATAAATCCTCATCCCTTTTGCCTTTCATATCCGTACTGATCCAGGTACCGTCATGAGCGACGTCGCGAAACGAAACAAGTATAGCGAAAACCGCGTTTCGTTCAATCCACCATCGTACGGTGGTGTCGTGGCGTCAAGGGAACTGTTTTCCATTTAATCAAATGGAGTATAAACCTGTGTATTCCCCACCGGCGACGTGGCGATTTTCCGAACGACGTAGCTGGAAAACATGCCAAACATCATTGCGGTGAACATCGTATAGAGTTCAATGGCCGTAGCGATGCCCCAGGCCAATTCGACTACAGTCAAAACGCCGGACGAAATCATGACTGAAGGACTCAGGTAGTCCAGGGCCGGCTTACCGTATCGCCACCAGACAAATCCCGACATTACAACGTAGATTGCGAGAATCACCTTAATAATCGTGGTGAAATCCGTGGTCAGATCCTTGATAACGAATAGAAGTGAGTAGCAGACGCCAGTGGCATTCAAAAACGCTTTCGGCTTGACACGACCATGAGGGTCGAACCGCATATATAGTTCCCGTAGGATAGCGAATGAGAAGAATTTATGGCTGCCATTGAGATTTTTTCTCAGGTAGAGACATAGAAGCAGGATGTAGGGGGTCGTGATAACGGATGCGATTACCACTATGAGCCTGTCGTTCAGATTGGAATACATGATCGACAAAACGGCGATTACGGAACCATAAATTTGCAGACATAATTTCACATACTTCTCACTTTCTTTCACAAACAAAGACGTATTGCCATAATTTACTCGTGATTTTATTCATCCTGTTCAACGATGATACGTTTGGATAGTTCCTCAAGAGCTATCTTTTTCCGATTCTCCATGATCTCCTCCTTCCTCTGGTCGGATAATCCTCTCGCTTGGGCCGCAGCGTCCTGTCGCTTTTTTCTATAGAGTTTTCTTCTACACAAATAGATTCTAACAGATATCCAGTAAACCACCAACAGGTAGAGAATGAGCGATATTATCTTTGCTGCAATTTGGATAAAGTTAATGAACGGCGACATGGCGCATCCCCTCGTGAACGCTCTACCATACTTCAGTCAACTATCCTTCCCCTGCTCGACATTGTTATGTTCATCTAGTGAATCCCGCTCCTGTGCCGCGTCGTCCTTAGGCCGTGGATACGGCACAACAACTGTAGAAGCAATATAATCGTGAATACACCGACGCTTTGGATTGAACAATAAAAAACCATCATCTATTATATTATAGACTTTTGTCGTAGTGGCGGCAAACCTGAGCCAACCCACATCCACAAGAGCAACGATCGGAGTGGCCAGTATATATCCTTCATTAAAAAGAACCCGTAGAAATGTTTGAGGTAAACTAATTTTTTGAAAATCCTTTGTCGTCACACGGAGCCCAACAACACGCTTTCCTACCGTCGTTCCGAATACCTTATAGCCAATTCCAAAATACAGGAGGATTGCAGAATAGAAGATAATTTGCGCAAGAAACAGCTTTCCCGGATAGCCATTCTTCAAAATCAAATCAAACGGCATGTAACGCAACAGGAACTTATAAAATACCACATGGACCAACAATTGATCAATTGCTCTGGCACCTAGCCTTCTCAGGACATAGACAATGTGCCGTAAGACGGCGGGAGCGATTGTTCTGAAGAAAGCTTTTTCCATTTTTTATTGGGTCTCCCGATATCCGATCACAGGCGACAGGAGGCTGTCAGGATTGCCGCCCTGCATTTTCTTATGGAGAGTGGTAATAAGTACCTGTTCCATGTTCGGAAAACTGGTTGAAGACATGACATACGTTTTTCGCAGTATCAGGAAGATAAACAATTCGTGGTAGCGACTTAATTTTTCACGTTCCATATATTCGAAGGCCGAGGGATAGTCGTCGAAGATTGCCCCCCTTTTATAACACAGGTTCGCAATGTACCTGGTATTGGGAAATTTCCATAATGGCAGCACTTTTCTATAATATTCACCGGAATAATAATACGCCGCCGCCTGCCGCACATCCTCAATCTTCCTTTTTTGAGCAGGAAGTATGGATGCGCCTTTATAGCCAACCAGTATATTCTTGAGGAGCTTGCAATAATCATCCTTATGCTGAGTGTTTATAATGAATTCGCCAAGACGGGCGCTTTGGGCCGGGCTCATGCTATCCATAAACTCCAGGAGTATTCCAACTGCTTGACGATCGTATGACTTGATTAAATGTTCAAAATACTTTCTCGCCAAATCAAAGTTTTTGGGGCCGCCGTAGCCGACCAGATTACTCCACACTAAAAAGGCCATTGCCTCCGGATCACCGTCATCCGCTGCCTTGATAATATGGGTGAGAATCGTTCCATCGGTAAATATTTCGGGTCTCCGCCAGTACTTCTTTATGGCCGGCATATAGCCTACCCTCAGCAATGCGTGATCGTCCTCATCGCTATGGGAAAAGGTAAAATAGGACTCGACACGTGAATCGGCGGCTTCCTTCTTCCATGCCTTTATGACGGCATCATTACCCAACGGTTCTATACAATACTGGGCGTCATCGTGACTGTAACGCGAAAGAATGAATCTGGCTCGAATGTTACCGTTTTCGGCCGATTTTCTGAGCCACTTATTTACTTCATGCGCCTTCTTCTCGACGCATTGTCCTTGTAAATAAAACAGCGACATGCGTAACTGTGCTTCGCCATCGCCATTCATCGCTCTCCGATAGACCTGGTTGACAATTTCCATATCGTTTTGCACATACTCCTCCGACGAGTAATACGATTGCCAAAACGACTGTTCCATGCGGTCTTCCAACTGTGGCCCAAACGTAGAAAAAATAGCCTTTAGTCGCCAAAAGTTATACGAGCCGAGATGGCGGGGGAAAATTTGTTCGCGGAAAGCATAAGGAAATCCTCCCAGTGCAAATGTGGCCGCCGGGTCGTCGTTATAGTCCGCCAAACGGTACCATTTTGCCGCTTTTGCATAGTCTTGCGGTACACCTACTCCGCAGTCATAAAGTAAACCAAGATTGCGTTGGGCAATTGCATTCCCCTTCTCCGCCGATGATAAATAATACTCGGCGGCTTTTTGATAGTCTTGGGGAACCCGGATACCGTTCGCGTACAGGATACCCATAATAAGGAGAGCATCAGCGTCCTGCGCATTGGCGAGATTCTGTATTTCAAGAAATTCATTACGGGACGGAGTCTTGCACGTCTTCACTTCATAGGTGTATGGAACAGTGGCGTGATAGTATGCGAAAATCACCCACCCGATGACAAGTGCGATTCCAATAAAAATGAGACTCGAACGTTTTCGCATGAGCCCTCCCACAATTCAATGATCGGTATTGTCAAGCTGACGCGCTATTGAATACCGGTTCTATTTCGTGGCTCGTCTCTTTATTTGGTTTGCTGACCGGCGACAGAATAAAAAGCGGCATGATTCCAGCCACGCCCATGCAGAATTCCGCTACGCGGGGGTTTATAATATGGAGAGTAGAGCAGCCATTATGGTAGAGCGCATTAATAGCTTACTCGGATAGGAGAATTCGGCAAGAGATTACGTCGTGAAAATCACAGTAGAACTTTTCGAAGAGAGCGTAGCTCGCTGCTCCCTGATCGTCTTCGCTCCGTCCCGGGCCGCGCGTGGCTATCCGCATGGCCTGCACGCGGTAAATGCAGTCCTATATTTGCGGCGGGACAATTCAATTTTTTCGTGGGTTGCAGCGTAGTTTGTGGCAGGAATATGGCCCGCATGCCGGAGCGCCGCTCTGGATACGGGCATACTTTACATTACGCGCCTGGCGACCGTTTAGGTCATGTGCTGTGGTCGCGGGTGCTGCGCGAAGAGGAGACGCGGGTGCTACTGAAGCTGGCGTGGCGGCGCGGGACATCGCGGAAGTTTAGGGAATAGTGAAGTTGTTACAATAGTGCTTTATTTAGGGTGTTTCGAGTACGGCGTTTCTCGTCGATACGGGCAACGCCGACAGGTAACTCTCCGTATCGGGTATTGACCAGCGTAATCCGCGACGACGATACCGTTCGAGACCGGAGGCAATGGCGTCCGGCGGAACGGTGTTGAAGTCGAACAAGCCGAAATGATGCGGAATCAGGTAACCGATGTCCGCCGCCAGGCACAGTTCTGCTGCCTCGTCCAGGGTAAAGTTGCCGGGAATACCGTTTTCCCGGCGCCGCGCGTCCCGGCCGTTGACAGGCAGGAGCGCGACGGCGATGTTCCGCTCGCGGAGTATTTCCGGCAAGCCGTCGTACAGAACGCAATCGCCCGAGTGGTACAGGCGAATGCCGTTCGTCTCCACCACGAAACCGGCGTAGGCGGTGTCCCCTTCGGCATCGACGTCGAGATTTTCGTGTGCCGATGGAAGCATTTCGAGGAGGACGGACCCGAGCCGGTGAATTTCAAAGGCGCGCATGCCCACGGTCCGATCGCGGTCCGCACCGCGCTCGAGCGCCGTGGGAACGACGCGGGCGGGACATATCAGGGAGCAATCCGGATTCAATGCCATGATGGTGCCGACGCTCCCGGGGTCGAGATGGTCGGAATGGGCGTGGGGGGATAGGACAGCGTCCACGCCGCGCAGTTCATCGGGACGGATGGGGGCGTCCATTAGGCGCGTATGTTTGAAACGGGCGCTCCGGTATTTCTTCGCCAGGGAGTCGGACAGGTACGGGTCGATAACGATGAGGCTGTTCGCGGACCGAATGGCGAATCCAGCCTGGCCCAGCCAGAAAATATTCACCGCCCCGCGTTGCGCCGGCACGGAGAGGTGCTCGTTGAGGGGGGCTGTTCTGGCTTTCGCACGCAGCTCGAACATGGCCATGTCATGGTCTCCTGTTTCGATCACGACCGCGTTCCGGCGGCGATACGCGATATTTCGTCGAAGCCGGGACCGCTCACCGGTATGTCGATGTCGAAGACTTCCGCCACTACCCGGGTCCAGCCGTAGATAAAGTAGTCCCAGCCGTCGACGATATGGAGGTTCCGGGCCTTTTCCTGGGCCTTGGCCTGGTCGAGAAACAGCAGATCGCCACGATAGTTGAATTCCCATACCTGGCCGTTTTCGGGAAAAACGACATCACTGGTCAGGGGCGAACCGGGGCCGTCCTTCCCGAGACCGGTTCCGTTCACCACCATCGAGCCGGGACGAAGGGCGGCGACAAACGCGTCGTTCTTGTCGGGCGACGGACAAAGGTTGTATTCCACCGGAATATTCATGCCAATCCGCTGGTGGATACTCCGCATCTCGTCCAAACGCGGCCGACTGCGGTTATTGACGATAATGCGCGAGGGAACATCTCCGCCCTTTTCCTTTTTTTCCTTCAGGTACATACTGAGGGCCAAACTCGATCCGCCCGCTCCGAGGAGGAGCATTTCCGCACCGGTCCGGCGCCAGTAGCCGTCCGGGACGATCCGCTCCAATGCCAGGCCGCTGGTTATGGGATCTTTGGCATGGCCGCAGAGCTTTCCGTCTCGTTTGGAGATGGAACTGATTTCGCCAAGCGTCTCGGCGTAGGGGTCCAACGTCTCGAACATGTCGCGGCTGGCTGTAAGCAGGTCAATTTTGTGGGTCGTCACCAGGGCGCCCTGCGACATTGGATCGTTTTTAATGAAGGCGACGACCTCGCGGTACTTTTCCGGATCGTCGTGTTGCGGAAAATCAAAGCCCTCGATCTTTGCGTCAATACCAAGGTATTCGGCCCACTTGGGGAATACCTTCATAATGGAGGAGCTTCCGGTGGTGACGCCAATAAAATACATGGTGGGTTCGGTGCGGGGATGATATGCGTTCGGCATAGGCGCTCCTGACTGGAAAAATGGGGACGTTCCCGATTACCTTCCAAACAATGCAAATACGTTGCCAATGGCAGGTGTTGCCGGATTCCCGGTCGAGGTAATTACTGGGCGGTCGAAGCGGCCCGTCCGGACGCTCGAACGGGCGCGAGGAAGGGTAGAAGCCGTTCTAGAAGTTGTTCGATAACTGCCGTCTCGCCGCCGTATACTTCGTCAAAAGCTCCTCTCGGCGTGTTTTCGCCCTCACTACCGGACGAAAACAAGCCTGCCGGACCTTTTTCCTCGTCTACGACGGCGATACGGCAGTTATCGAACAGCTTGTAGTCAATTGCCGATTTTGAAGCGTTGCATCTTGTTGTACAGCGTCTTTCGCGAGATGCCAAGGAGCTTGGCGGCCTGATCCCGCCGCCAGCCGCACGTGGCGAGGGTTGCCCTGATCTTCTCCGCTTCGTCCATTTCGTGCCGTGCCTCCGGCTGTGCCGCCACGTCATCCGGGAAAAGCCTGGTGCTGTCCCGGGTCGGAGGCGGTGTCGTGGTGTTACTGTTGCGGACGGCGGAAGGTAAATGCTTGAGTTGGATAACGTAATCCGAACAGAGAACGGAGGCGCTTTCCAAAGCGTGTTCGAGTTCCCGGACATTGCCGGGCCAGTCATAGGCTTGCAGGGCGTCGAGGGCCTCCGGTTCTAGGCGGCACCGGGGTTGCTCCAGCTTTTCCGCTATGCGGCGAAGGAAATGGGACACCAGGACCGGCAGGTCTTCCTTGTGGGTGCGGAGCGCCGGCGTATGAATCGACACGACGTTCAGGCGGTAGTACAGATCTTCCCTAAACCGTCCCTGCGTGACCACTTCACGAAGGTTGACATTGGTTGCGACAATCAGCCGAAAGTCCAGTTTGATAACCCGGTCGGAACCGATACGCTGCAATTCCCGCTGTTGAATGACTCGAAGAAGCTTGGCCTGGGTGCCAAGACTCATTTCGCCAATTTCGTCCAGGAAAAGAGTCCCCTTGTCCGCCAACTGGAAGAGTCCCATGCGATCCCCGGAGGCACCGGTGAAAGCGCCTTTTGTGTGGCCGAACAGTTCGCTTTCGAGAAGCGCCTCGGGTATGGCGGCGCAATTGACCTTTATGAACGGCTGGTCGCTGCGGCGGCTGTTGTAATGGATGGCCTTCACCACCAATTCCTTGCCGGTGCCGCTTTCCCCTGTGATAAGAACGCTGACATCCTTGTCCGCGACCTTGTTGACCACCTCGTAGAGGTCCTGCATGACCCCACTCTGCCCGACGATCTCGTCAAAACCTTTCTTACGGATCAATTCGCGGCGCAGGTGCTTGTTTTCATGGCTGAGGTGGATGATTTTCTTGTACTGGGAACTGATCTCCTCCATGGCGGCGGCTGACGGAATACGCTCCATAACCGAACCGCCCATATAACCGTCCGCGCCGGTATTTTGGAGAACGGCGTCGATGTCCTCCGGCGTGGAAATCGGCCCGGCGCAGTAGAAAAGACAATACATATCCGGCTTCGCCTTGCGGGCGGCGGCGAACATTTTGGTGAAGGCGAAGGAAGCTTCGGCCACCGTCACCGGTTCCGTACCCGGCGGAGGCGGACCGACCGGCAGGTTCAGGTTGGCGCAAATGGCGTCCACGCCGGCCTCGGCCATCGCCCTGGCCTCGTCCTCGGAATAGACAAACGGCAACGTAAACAATCCTGCCTTGGCGGCAGCCGCCATGAACGCAACCTCGCGGCTGTAGCCGTAGCCGGCATTTTCGTACAGACGCCGCAGGGCGCCGTCGTAGAATCCGATGGAAGGAAAGTTATTGACGCCATGGATGCCGGCCTGCTTCACCGTCCTCAGCAAGTCATCGTGGTTGTAGGTCGGATCGGTGGGGCACAGGCCGATGATGACGGGCCTGCCACCGACCCGGGGAAGAACTTCATGAATGGCTGGCTCCATGATAAGGCGGTTGGCATTGGCCATGGGAGTATAGGCGGCAAAGGACGGGACGCCGGCAATGCGAAATCGTCCGCCGCTGGCGATAAGAATAAAATCTGCGCCGCCCGCCAGCAGGTGCCTGGCCGCCATGCCCGATCCGACCGCGGCGCCAACCAGCTTGGCACCTGAGTCGGCGCTTTCCTGGAACAGTGTGCGCACTGATTGTTTCATAGTTTTTCCCGGTCAGATGTTATGGTCGTATTGAAGGCCGCTGGTCAAGCCAGGCCCGGATTCGAGCGTCTCGCGGTCGAAGGCGAGCCGGGTGAGGAGCACGTCGGACGAATGTTTCCGCACCGCTGCGATAATTTCGTCATATCGCTTCAGCGTTCCGCGTGATTTTCCGCGAAACTCTCCATCGGCCGATATTCCGGGATGGAATACCACCATGTCGGCGCCGGCCACGACCATTTCTTCTGCCTGCTCCGGTGAAAAAACAAGGGCAGAAACGTAGAATTCCATTTCCCTGGCCTGACGAACCATGTCGACTTCGCGGTCGTAGTCCATCCCGGTTTCATGAAGAAAATCCCGGAACCGCCCTTCCGCGAGACCGACGGAAGGAAAATTCTGGACGCCATGGTACCCCGCCCTCCGTATTTCATCCAACAAGCGCTCGACGATGGTGAATTGATCGGAGGCGAACACGCCGGCCAAAACGGGGATGGAGACCCTGGCCAAGTTGCACCGTTCCAAAACCTCCCCGTTCGCCCTGGCATACGGGAGGAGTCCGATGGCCGAAGCCGGTATCCGATGGTCGAACATGCCGCCATGGGTGACGGTTATCCAGGACGCGCCAGCCGCCGTCGCTTTTTCTCCATCGCCCTCGCGCGAGGCGGCGATGCCCCAAAAGGGATTTCCGGAGGCAGCGCCAGCCGCGAGAAAGTCGCCCATTTCTTTACGGTCCACAAAATATCCTTCCATTAAGGCGTGT
>JAJBTL010000258.1:21265-29672 GCA_020860865.1 Planctomycetota bacterium
GCACGTTCGGAGTTTTCTCCGGTATTCGCGGAATGGGTAATTCCATTTACCCAAAATGGGCAACGCTTGAAAATATTACCCAATTCGGGAACCGTGAATTGTACCGGCATCGTGACGAAAGCGCAACATTATCACCGCGACACCAATCCAGCGCAAAACTTGACTGAACCATTGCGGTTTACTAATGAATTTTACGTTATCCCTTGTTTTGGAATCACTCTTGCATTACGAAAGCTCAGAATTCAGTGTACTTCACCATTCGCACCACACCGACCACATTTTTCGGAGAAAAGCCATGGCTCTTGCTGGGACGACCGACAAATCCGTAACCGTATCCATTGACACCACGACGGGCGTAATGGCGGACCACCCTGCCCTGGAACGCAACCTGTCAGGTCTTGACGGGTTGTTCCAGGATACCAATGCCCGGACCGCGCTGCTGGCCGGAGGCGATGTCATAGTGTACGAAGTTTATACACTGGATCGCCCAGAGACCAGCGGCGAACTGGCGACCGGAACCAGCATCGTCTATCCGGGAAAAGTCGGTAATGAATACTTTATGACCAAAGGCCATTTTCACACCGTCCTGGACACTGCGGAAACGTACTTATGTTTAAGCGGCCACGGATACATGCTGATGGAAAGCCCGGAAGGCGAATGGGAACTGGCGGAATTTCTCCCCGGCCGCGCGGTGTACGTCCCCGGTCGCTACGCCCACCGAAGCATTAACATCTCGCCCGATCAACCGTTGGTTACGTATTTTAGTTTCCGCGCCGACGCCGGACACGACTATGCCACCATCGAAACGAAAGGATTTCGGAAACTGGTCGTCGAAAAGGACGGCAAGCCGGAAGTTGTTGACAATCCACGATGGAATGCCTGATCTTCAATCGTACCGTTATGAGGAGCCACTGTGCCGAAAATCCTGGTTACCCCCCGCTCCCTCGCGTCGCCCGACCATCCTGCCCTGGCCTCCCTACGGCAGGCCGGATTCGATATCGTCATTCCGTGTCCCGGAAAGACGCCGGATCCCGAAACGTTGAAACAAACGCTTCCCGGCTGTATCGGCTGGCTGGCCGGCGTGGAAAAAATAGGCGCCGATATTATCGCGGCCGCCGACGATCTGCTCATCATCAGCCGGAACGGCGTCGGCATCGACAATATCGACGTGAAAGCGGCGGAAGCGCGCGGCATTGCGATAGCCAACACCCCCGGCGCCAATGCCCGGGGCGTCGCCGAACTGGCGCTCGCCCTCATATTCGCCATCGCCAGAGGCATTCCCGACTGCCACACCTCAATCAAAAACGGCGGATGGGAGCGTCGACAGGGTTTGGAACTCGAAGGGAAAACGCTTGGCATCGTCGGGTGCGGTCAGGTCGGACGGATTTTAGCCCGTCTTGGCCTGGGGATGGGGATGCGGGTCGTCGGGACCGATCTGTATACGGACCCGGCGTGTTGCCCGGAAGGTTTCCGCTACGCCGACCCGCGGGCCCTCGCCCGGGAGGCGGATATTGTCAGCGTCCATATTCCCGGCGGCGAGAAGCCTCCCGTTAATGCGGAATTTTTAACAGCGATGCGACCGGGCGGCATCCTCGTCAATACCGCCCGGGCTTCGGCTGTCGACGAACAGGCGGTACTCGCCGCCCTTGATTCCGGAAAGCTCCGTGGGTACGGCGTGGACGCCTTCGACACCGAACCGCCCGGCAAGACGCCTCTTACCACCCACCCCCATGTCATCTGCACCAGTCACATTGGCGGCTTTACCGCCGAGAGCGTCATGCGGGCGGCGGAACGTGCCGCGCAAGCGATTGTCGAAAGGGTCCGGGACGTGAAATCAGAGGATACTAAATGAGCGGACTGCTACTGGCGCACGACGTGGGGACGTCCGGCAACAAGGCGACCATCTTCAGCGAAGAAGGCCGCCTTATCGACAGCGTCTCCCACGAATATCCCACCGAATACGGACCGGGCGGCTTTGCCGAACAGGACCCGGCGCACTGGTGGGAATCGGTGTGCGTCACGACGAGAAAACTCATGGCCAGCCACGATTCCAAACGTGTGGCGGCGATATCGTTCAGCGGCCAGATGATGGGCTGCCTGTGCGTGGACAAGGACGGCGTTCCCCTCCGAAAACATATCCTCTATTCTGATCAGCGCTCGGTGGAACAGGAGCGGGTTTTTAAGGAAAAGGGCGGCGCCGATGAAATTTACCGCATCACCGGCCACCGCGCCAGCGCCTCCTACGGCGCCACAAAACTTATGTGGGTCAGGGACAACCAGCCCGACATCTACCGTAAAACGTACAAAATGCTCAACGCCAAGGATTATCTGACCTACCGACTCCCCGGCCTGATGATTGCCGAACCGCCCGACGCCTCCGGCACCACCCTCTATGACCGGGTAAAAGGCGACTGGGCGGACGACCTTGTCGCCGCCGCCGGCCTCGACCGGGATATGATGCCGGAAATAATCCCGTCCATCGGCATCGTCGGGGAACTGACAAGCCAGGCGGCCGAAGCCATTGGCCTGAAGCCAGGCATCCCGGTGGTGGCCGGCGGCGGCGACGGTGTGGCGGCGGGAGTAGGCGCCGGATCGGTCGCGCCGGGCCTGACCTATAACTATCTCGGGTCGTCGTCATGGATAGCGACCACATCCGAAAAACCCATATACGATCCCCACCAGCGGACCTTCACCTGGGCCCATGCGGTTCCCGGCATCTTCCATCCCACCGGGACCATGCAAACAGCGGCGGGCTCCTATGCCTGGCTCAGGCGGGAGATATGCCATGAAGAAGCCGACCGCGCCGAAGCGGCGGGCAAAAGCGCCTACATGTTCATGGACGAGACAGCCGCGTCCTCACCAGCCGGAGCCAACGGCCTCCTCTACCTCCCGTACCTTCTCGGTGAACGTTCGCCACGATGGAACCCTCAGGCCCGAGGCGGCTTCATCGGCCTGACCATGACCCATACCCGGGGCGATGTCGTGCGCTCGGTCATGGAAGGGGTATCCATGAACCTCGCGGTCATCCTCTGCATTTTCCGCGACCAGGGCATGCGAGTGGACAGGCTGTCCGTCATTGGCGGCGGCGCGAAGGGGGAATTGTGGCGGCGCATAATGGCGGATATTTACGAGGTTGAGATTGCCGTTCCCAATTACCTCGAAGAAGCCACTTCCATCGGCGCCGCCATCATCGCCGGAGTCGGGGCCGGGATATACAAGGATTTTTCGGTCGTCGACACTTTTTTCCATATCGTCGATACCGTGAAGCCCGACCCGTCCACGGCGGCGATCTACCGCTCGCGAAAAAAACTTTTCGACCGGCTCTATACCGCATTGGAACCGTTGTTCCCGGATTTCGCCGACTAGCATTCCTATTCCACACCGCCGCAACAACAACCGGCACGTCATGAGCCGTTCGGGTGTTTTCGCATCTTTTTTGGAGGCCGTAAATGACCATCAACAAGGAAATGTTTTCCCTCGCCGGGAAAAAGGCCTGGGTTACCGGGGGCAGCCGGGGCATAGGGAAAACCCTCGCCCTGACCCTCGCCGCCTTCGGGGCGGATGTCGCCGTCGTCGATATCCTCCGGGAAGAAGCGGAGACCGCCGCCGCCGAAATCCGCGCCTGCGGGGTCGATTCCTTCGCCGTCACCGCCGACGTAACGGTCGAGGCGGATGTCGACGCCATGGCGGAGGCAATCCGGAGCCGGTGGGGCCGGGTCGACATCGCCCTGAACAACGCCGGCGTCGTCTGCCAGGTTCCGGCGGTGGATATGTCCTATGCGGACTGGAAGCGCGTCGTGGACATAAACCTGAACGGCGTCTTTCTCACCGCCCGGGCGGCGGGACGAATGATGATTTCCGGTGGCGGCGGCTCGATAGTCAATACCGCGTCCATGTCGGCCTGGGTCGTCAACCATCCGCAACCGCAGTGCTCCTATAACGCCTCGAAGGCGGGTGTCGTCCAGCTTACCAAATCATTGGCCGTGGAATGGGCGCCGCACAACATCCGCGTCAATTGCATCAGTCCCGGCTATATCAGGACCGAACTCACCGCCCAGGTACGCCAGGACTGGCAGGACGACTGGATTCGCCAAAGCGTCATGAAGCGGCTGGGCGTGCCGGAGGATCTTGCCGGCATCGTCGTCTATCTCGCCTCGGACGCCAGCCCGTTCACCACCGGTTCGGATTTCATCGTCGACGGCGGTTTTACCTGCGTGTGATCGGGCGTGCCGTCGTGTCGTTATAAAAATACGCGCAGACGCGCGTAAGCCCCCCCATTTACGAGGAGAAACAAATGAGAAGAATCATGCTTTGCGCCCTTGCCGTCATGGCACTGGCCGTGACCGCCATCGCCGGCGAAAAGTCCGTCAAGGACGTTCGTCTCGGCTTGTCCATCAAGGCCCAGAACGCGCCGTATTTCGTCGCGCAATTCGATGTCGCCAAACGCATGGCGGCGGAAAAAGGTTTTACCCTCATCGCTATCGATGCGGAAGGCAATATCGAGAAACAGATCAGCGACTGCGAAGATCTTCTTTCTCAAAACATCGACGTCCTGCTCATCAATGCCATCGACCCCGTTGCCATCATCCCCGCCACCGAGGCGGCCACCGCCGCCGGCGTGCCGGTCATCGGTTTCGACACCATGATCGACGAACCGGGCGAATACCTGATCATGGTCCTCTCCAACAACTTCGAGAACGGCCGGGCGGTGGGAACCTATGCGGCGCAGTTTTTCAGCAACCGGCCCATGAAGGCGGCGGTCATTTCCGGAGCGAAGGGGAACATTCCCGGCCGCGACCGGCGCACCGGCTTCTTCGTCGGTTTTCTGGAACAGGAACTCCTGACCAAGGGCCGTACCGAACTTGAAATTCAGGTCCAGGGCTGGGGCGATTGGGCGCAGGAATTGGGTCTGAACGCAATGGAAGACATCATCGTCGCCTATCCGGACATCAACGCCATTATCACGGAAAATGATTCCATGGCCCTGGGCGCCATGAAGGCCATCGAAGAAGCGGGAAAAACCGACCAGATCCAGATTTTCGCCGTGTGTGACGGTCAAAAAGAAGCGATGGAACTGATTAAGAACAATAACGAAGGGAATTACATGACCACCGGCATGAACGATCCCGCCCTCATTGCCGGCACCGCCATCGACCTCGCTATCGAATACGCAACCAATGGCAAGTTCCTCCGCAGCGTACCCAAGGTGTTCTATACAGATCCCGTCGCCGTCACCAGGGAAAATGTGGATACCTATTACCGGCCCGACGCCATTTTCTAAGTTTTACCCTGGCACCACAAAACGGTACAGGCGGTCCGCGGCGGCACCCCTTCCGCTGCGGCCGCACTGGCCACCCAATCGCTACCCTACCTCGAGACGTTAGGCGGACTGCCGCCCAAGGATGGAAAAAGATGACACCATGCGTCGAAATGAAAAACATCCGAAAACGATACGGCGGAGTCGAGGCCCTGAAGTCCGTCGATTTTTCCATAATGCCAGGGGAAATCCGTGGCCTGGTTGGTGAAAACGGCGCCGGCAAATCCACCCTTATGAAGATTCTCTCCGGAGCGGTACGGAAAGATTCGGGCACCATTCTCATGTCCGGAAAAGAGGTGGATATTCACTCCCCCATTTCGAGCCGGAATCACGGTATCGGTATCATCTACCAGGAATTCGCCCTGGCGCCTGATCTGACCGTGTCTGAAAATGTCTACCTCTCCCGCCTTCCCCAAACGCCCGTCCTGAACTGGAAAAAGCTGGTTGCGGACACCCGTGAACTTATGGACCGCCTCGGATTCTCCATCAACCCCCTCGCCCGCGTCGGCAGCCTGTCCGTGGCGTACCAGCAGGTGGTGGAGATAGCCAAGGCCCTTTCGGAAAAGGTAAAGGTACTTATTCTTGACGAACCGTCGGCGGTGCTGGCTCCGGCCGATCTCGAACAGCTGTTCCAGATACTTAAAACATTAAAGGAGCACGGCGTTTCCATCGTCTATATTTCTCACCGGCTGGAAGAAATTTTCGCCATCACCGATCGGGTCACAGCCATGAAGGACGGCGCCGTCACCGCCGAATTCGTCACGGCCGAGACCAATCAGGACGCCCTCATCGCCGCAATGATCGGGAGAGAACTGACATCCCTTTTTCCAAAACGAAACGCGACAATCGGCGACGTGGCTCTCAAGGTCGAAGACCTTGCCAACGACAAAGTGGCCGGGGTCAGTCTGGAGGTCCGGGCCGGTGAAGTTCTCGGCCTGGCCGGTCTGGTGGGAAGCGGCCGAACCGAAATCGCCCGCGCCGTTTTCGCCGAGGACCCGAGAACAGAGGGAAAAATATGGGTGAAGGGCAAGGAGATCCACCCGTACCATCCCCGTGACGCCGTCCGGGCCGGTATTGGACTGGTCCCGGAGGACCGAAAAAGCCATGGCGCCCTCCTGTCCATGTCCATACGGGAGAACGCCACCATGGCGACGCTCCGGAAGGTTTCCGGACCGCTTGGCGTGATTAAGCGAAAAAGCGAGCGCTCGGTGGTGCGCGACCTCATCACCCGGCTAACCATAAAAACCGACAATATGGACAACCCGGTATCGTCTCTCTCCGGCGGCAACCAACAAAAAGTGGTTCTGGCGAAATGGCTGGCCGCGAAGTTTACGGTGATGATCCTCGATGAACCCACGCGCGGAGTCGATGTTGGCGCCAAATACGAAATCTACGAACTGATCAATGAACTCGCCGAAAGCGGCCTGGCCGTTCTGATGATATCGTCGGAGCTGACCGAGCTCATCGGCATGTGCGACCGCGTCCTGGTGATCCGGGACGGCGCGGTGAGCGGTGAGTTGACAGGTGCCGACATTACCGAGGAAAACATGATGCGCTACGCCATCCGGTCTTCATCGGTCGCCAATCCGGCGTGACCGCCGGCCGACAGCCCATTTTATCCTTTTCCCGCAGGAGTGCAGCATGACACACCAGAAGCGGATAATCCCTTCCGTCATCCGGTATATGACGCCGATAATTTTCCTGGCGCTGGTGGTGACGTCCCATCTTCTTTCACCGGTGTTTCTGACCGAACAGAACATTTTTAACCTGTTGCGCCAGGTAACGCCGAACAGCCTGATCAGCATGGGTATGCTTCTTGTGATCCTGACCGGCGGCATCGACCTCTCGGTCGGTTCCATCATGGCCCTGTCCAGCGTGGCGGTAGCCCTCCTCTGCCCGCACTATCCGGAATGGATAGCGATAGCCTTCGCAATCTTTATTGGTGGCGCCATGGGCGCGTTTCACGGCCTGTTTGTCGCATGGCGCAACATGGCGCCGTTTGTCGTTACCCTTGCCGGCATGACCATCGCGCGCGGCCTGGCGTTCATATACTCCAATGCCGCTCCTATCCGGCTGCCGCGTGACGCGACATTCATCCGTGGCTTCAGCACCAGGTATATCCTCGGTATGCCGGGACCGGTCCTGGTTATGGTTTTCGGGTTTCTGGTCACGTTGTTTATCCTGCGGATGACTTCCTTCGGACGGTTGGTCGTCGCCGTCGGCAGTAACGAAGCCGCCGTCCGGCTGGCCGGCATTCGTACCGGCTGGCACAAATTCTGGGTCTACGTCCTATCCGGTCTGTGCGCCGGCATGGCGGGAATAATATCCACCATGCGCACCAACGTCGGATCGGCCACGGCCGGTCAAGGCATGGAGCTTGACGCCATCGCCGCCGCCGTCATCGGCGGAGCCAGTCTTTCGGGCGGGTATGGTAGTGCTCTGTATACGTTGCTGGGCGTGCTTATCCTTGGGATGATCGGCAACATCATGAACCTCACCCACGTATCTTCCTACCAACAGCAGGTCATTAAAGGGGCCATCATTATTGCGGCGGTACTACTACAAAGTCTCAAAAAGCGCGATTAGCATTTCCTCAGTGGCGGTGCAGAGCGTCGACCACGGTGCCTGCCCCACCACTGGAACGAAAAATCGCACCAAAGCGAGTTATGAAAATTTAGCAACCGCCACCGACCAGAACTGTTTTGAAAGTCCGGAAAATCAACTGGAAATCGCTGCTAAGATTCCATTTGTCGATATAATCCAAATCCACCTTCATTCAATCCATAAAGGAGACGTCGTTCCTGCTCGCGCTGACCTGCCAGGTGCAGGTCAGGCCGGGACGCATGGAAAAACGCTTGCGCTGCCAGTCGTCTTTGAGCAAATCGTAATCGCGGCGCGACAGTGGACGCGGTCCCACAATGCTCATATCGCCCCGAAGAACGTTCCATAATTGCGGCAGTTCGTCAAGGCTGTGCCACCGCAAAAATGAACCGCCGGGGATGATGCGCGGATCGTTTTTTATCTTGAACGCCGGACCGCTCATCTCGTTCCGGTCGGCCAGTTCCTCCTGAAGTTTTTCCGCGTCAGGAA
>JAJBTL010000258.1:29682-30820 GCA_020860865.1 Planctomycetota bacterium
CCCCTGGACACGATCTTGATGAAAATGGCAATGGCCAGAAGAAGCGGCGAAAGAATGACAAGCCCCGCCAATGCACATACGATGTCGAAGAGCCGCTTGACCGCCAAGCCGACATAGTCGATGCTGGCGCTGGAAAATGCCATATTGCCGAAGTCGTTGATGCTGGTTGGAACCCGATGGAGGGTGTCGGCGGCAAAGACGTTGCCGACAATATAGGATGTAACGCCGTAAAATCGGCAGATTCCCATGATTTTATCAATGGTGTCGTAGTAGGTGCGGATTGGCAGAAAAATAGACACCATGTCGATGACCTGGCTGCGAAGGATGACGCTGATATCGTCAATGGTGCCGAGGTACCTGGCGGGAGCCCCTTCCATTTCGCGCTCGTCCAGATAGCCGTGAACCTCAGCCCCGAGATGTCCGGTGTCGTTGATAACCTGGCAGAACGCCTTGGTGCGCCCGTTCATCCCAAGTACAAGCACCTTGATCTTGTTGTGTGGAAGATTGTACAGCCGGTGAAGGAGATGGCAACTGATCCAATGCAGGATGCCTATCAGGGCCATGGTCATGACGGTGAAGCCGGCCATTATCAGGGCAATGCGTGTGGATATGAACAACAATCCCGCCAGTGCCGAGGCGGCGCCCACCACCAGGATCACCTTCTGCGCCGCTATGCGGCATCGGGAAGTCAGCGAGTGATGGGCTCCGTCAAATCTCACTATTCGTTTGTAAAAGATGAAGAGAAAACCAACTGTCGCAACGAAAAATGCCGCCCCCAAGCAAAGAACGGCGTCAAAACTCTCCTGAGGCGACGCCTCCACCATCGTCATGACGACACAACACCAGAACGCAAAGGCAACAGACACGCTGGCGACCTGCGTAGCCATCAATATGAAAAAAATGTTTTTCAATCGTGCCGCCAGCATTTTTATGTCCTTGCTCGCCTGAGTGTAACTTAAGCTTGCTGAAAAAAAACTAGTTCGCCTTCAGCGAGTTCAAAAAACGGTTTTCCGAGGGTTTGCCGGCGCCGGCCAGAACTGGAAAGGCGGCAGCCCGGCGTGCTCGAGACTGAAGCCCTCCCATTCCCTAAACGCATGGTACGACCAGTCCCAACCGTACTCATCGAAGATGCTTATAC
>JAJBTL010000055.1:0-744 GCA_020860865.1 Planctomycetota bacterium
CCGTCACCGTCAACATGAGGAACAAGAGACAAACAAGCCCAATCCACTGCGCCGTCTCCCGCACCGCCAATGGCGGCGGCCGTCCCATCAGCCATTCCAGGAGGAGGAATACCAGGTGTCCGCCGTCCAGAACAGGGAAGGGAAGGAGGTTGCAGACGCCCAGGTTGACGCTGATGAGGGCGAGAATATAGAGGAAATAGGCAAAGCCCCGGTCGTCGGCGATTTTAATGATGCGGAACAACTGCACCGGTCCGCCGACCGCATCGAGTGGCAGGGTCCGGACGACCAGCTTGGGGAGGACCCGGTAGACCATGAGGCTGAGGTCGACCCACTTCCGGCCCGCCGCCGCCACCGCCGGCACGAATGACATGGGGATGACTTCTTCCGCCGTCCGGAGCATCACCGGGAGGCGGCTGGCGAGACCGGCCGCCGCCGGGTCGCGGCGTATCTCTTCCGGCGTCTCGACAACGAATGTCTTCAACCCGCTGCCGTAGGGCGAACCCTCCGGGAAGAGGAACCGAAGGGTCGTCGTCCCGAGGTCGGGCGAATATTGGAGGACGGCCAGGCGGGACCCGGCCAGGCGCTGCGTGCCGCCGAGGACGGTGTCCGCGAAGCTCCCGGGCACCACCGCCGTTATTGGTCCGGCGACGTTTTCCACGCCGATCATCGGCCGCCGGTATTCCGTATTGACCCGTGGCGCAAGCCGCAGGGTGAGGTTGGCGTCCGGCACTTCCCGGTGGCCGG
>JAJBTL010000055.1:754-4899 GCA_020860865.1 Planctomycetota bacterium
GATCACCGTTCAATTTTTCAATAAAGTCGCCGGGTTCGGCCATACCCGCCAGCGGCGAGCCGGGCAGGACGGAGGCAATGAGGAACCCTTGTTCCCCTTCCATCGTGCCGGTGACGCCGAGGAGCGTATCCGCCTCGATGTCGTACAGGGCGTCCACCGCCGCCACTTCCGGTGTCGCGGTGACGGTGAGGACATCGCCCCGGCGGTTCAAATCGACGGTAATGGGATGGAGGGCGGCCGACGCGACGACGGACAGGAATTCCCGCGTCGACGCGAACCGGGACGGCTCCGCGTCACCGGGAAGCTGGTAGGCGACGACGAGGTCGCCTACCCGCAATCCGGCCTGCGCCGCCGGTCCCCCCGGCGTCACCCGCACGGTCTGGACGGCAATCCGGAGGCCGAGGTCCCATTCGCCGAACGTTTCAAGAGGCGCCTGGAAGGTGCGGACGTCGCCGTCCCGGCCGCGCACGGTCAGTTCGGCTGTTTGCCCCGGCCGTCCGGCCACGAGTTCCTCAATCATTTCGCCCCGGTTCGGCGGGATTTCGACGCCGTCGACGGCGAGGATTTCGTCGCCGATATCGAGTTTGCCGGCGAGGAGTTCGCCGAAGAGCGGGTCCTCGACCACCCCGGCGACGATGCGGGACCGTTCCGGATCGGCGCCGATGGAATTGAGGTTGCCGCGCATGTTCGACGCCCGGCCGCGCACGCGGATGGTCATCTGTTCCCGGGAGCCGTCCGCGCCGGTCCGTTCAATATCGACATCGAGTTCGCCGCCGGCGCCGGCCAGGGCGATTGCTTCCGCCGCTTCCTCGAACGAGGTCACCCGGCGGCCGTCGACGCTGAGCACGCGGTCGCCGGTCTGGAAGCCGTAAATCGCCGCCGGACCGCTTGGGTCGAGTTGGCCCAGGACCGGCGGGATAAAGGGAATCCCGTACATGTAGGCGGCAATGAGGACAAGGAAGCCGAAGATGAAATTCATGATAACGCCGCCGCCGAACACGAGGGCGCGGGCCCACAGCGGCTTGTTCTGGAGTTCGTCCGGCGCGTCGGTCTGGCGTTCTTTCCGCGGGTCGTCGTTCTGGCCGGCGAGGGCGCAGTAGCCACCCAGGGGCAGGATGCCGATACCGTAGACGGTGCCCCGGTATTTCTTTTTAATGGCGAGGCCGAAAATGTCGAAGCCGATGAAAAAGCGTTCGACCCTGACGCCGGTGAGGCGGGCGGCGAGATAATGGCCAAGCTCATGGACAAAAATCAGGACCGAAAACGCCACCACCACCACGATGATCTGGGTGACAATCCCCAAATCCGGTAGAAAATCACTCATTCAGTTCCCCTGTCCGCCAGCGTCCGACCCACCGAACGCGAACCCGTCAGCCGGGCGGCGACATAAAAATGTTCCAGAAAATCGGCGACAGTGACGGCATTCGGCCCATGGCCGGGCCAATGAAAACACGCTCCATAAATGCCACAAAACCCCACCCGTATCGGAGTGGGGCTGTCACTGGTGGACATTGTATTCATTATTGTCACGGCGGAAAAGGAAAACCCGCGCCGCTTCTCGGTTTGAACGTGTTTTTTCTCGGAGAGCGGCCATATCCGCATGCCGCGATGGTCTGTTAAAACAGCGACCGAGTCCGTGATATCGACGAAACCGCCACGCCCAGTTCGCGCCTCACCATGCCACGAAGAAATGGAAAATTGGACAATTGCCAATGGTGCAGGGAACCTGGATTTTCGGATGAGCCAAAGAATCACCCCCGCCGCCGCGCCCGGTCCAGGAGGAAAAAATCGGTCAGGATGCACCACAGCATCCCTTCCACCACCGGCACCGCCCGGATGCACACCGCCGGATCGTGCCGGCCGCCGACGGCGACGGTGGCGTCGGCGAAGTTCGCGTCAACCGTCCGCTGCTGTCCGGCGATGGACGGCGTCGGCTTGAAGGCGAGGCGGACCACGAGCGGGCTTCCGGTGGAAATCCCCCCGAGAATGCCGCCCGCGTGGTTGGTGAGAAAATCCGCGCCGCCGTCCCGCGACCGCATGGCGTCGTTATGGACGCTCCCTGTCTGCCCGGCGGCGAGGAAGCCGTCGCCGATTTCAACGCCCTTGACCGCGTTCAAGCCCATGAACATGCCGCCGCTGCGCCCGTCCAGCCGGTCATACACCGGTTCCCCGAGGCCGGCCGGAACGCCGGTCGCCTGCACCCGGACAATGCCGCCAAGGGAATCGCCGTTCTCCCGCGCCTGGTCGAGTTCCCGGAGCATCGCCGGCACCGCCTCCGGGTCGGGGCAGAACAGGGGATTCGTGTCGATGGCCTGTTCGTTCCAGACCGTCGGGTCGGTCGTTACCGGTCCCAACGCGACCAGGCCGGCCCGCACCGCCACATCGGCCGTTTCCGGAAAAGCCCGGAGAATCTGCCGCGCCACCGCACCAGCCGCCACCCGGCCGATTGTCTCCCGGGCCGACGACCGCCCGCCGCCGCGCGGATCGCGGATGCCGTACTTGACCGCATAGGTATAGTCGGCGTGTCCGGGCCGGAACAGCCGCGCCAGTTCTGAATAGTCGCGTGACTGCTGGTTGGTATTTTCCACAGCCAGGCAAATCGGATGCCCGGTGGTTTTTCCTTCGTACACGCCGGAGAGGATACGGACGGCATCGGCTTCGTTCCGGGGAGAAACGGTCGTGTTCCGTCCCGGCCGGCGGCGGTCGAGGAATGGCTGGATGTCGTGTTCGGAGAGCGGGACGCCGGCCGGAACGCCGTCAACGACGCAGCCCACCGCCGGACCGTGGCTTTCGCCCCAGGTGGTAACGGCGAACAGTTTCCCGAAGGTATTCATTGACATAACAGCTTCCTCATTAAGGTGGCGGTAGGGAACGGAATGGTTATAAAGAAACACCTTGTCCGGCCACGGCGCTTGTGGTACAAGGATGCATCCCCTATAACCCGTTTTTAGGCGGCAACCAGATTCTAGGCAAGCCCGCCGGTTTTTCAAGAACAAGCTGATTCACTACCCGGAGCAGGCATGAACACGGTCATCCTCACCCTTCACGGACCAGAACACAAATACACCATTTACCTCCGCCCCGGCGCCGGCGCGGACTGGCGGAAGTCGGTCGAGGACATCCTCCCGGCCACCCGTTATCTCCTTCTCGCCGACGACAACATCGCGCCTTCCCTGTCGGTCCCGGCGGACAACGAACAGTTCGGCGCCTGGCGCTGCCTCCGGGTCCTGCCCGGTGAGGAACACAAAAACCTCGACCAGTACGCCCGCCTCGTCAACGCCGCCCTTGCCGGCGGGGTCGATCGGGACACCGTGCTCGTCGCCCTCGGCGGCGGCGTCACCGGGGACATTGCCGGGTTTGTCGCCGGCACCCTTCTCCGTGGCATCCGCCTCGT
This sequence comes from Planctomycetota bacterium, assembly GCA_020860865.1. Classification (GTDB taxonomy): domain Bacteria; phylum Planctomycetota; class SZUA-567; order SZUA-567; family SZUA-567; genus JAJBSZ01. Next base: position 4,149 of record JAJBTL010000055.1, read on the forward strand.
CCAGGTCCCGACCACCCTTCTCGCCATGGTCGACAGTTCCGTCGGCGGCAAAAACGGCGTCAACACCCCGGCCGGAAAAAACCTCGTCGGCACCTTCCACCAGCCGTCCGCCGTCCTCATAGACCCGTCGTTCCTGGACTCGTTGCCGCGCCGCGAATACCGGGCCGGCCTCGCGGAAGTGGTCAAGACCGCCATCCTGGACAACCAGGAATTTTTCGCCCGGCTCGAGGAAAACGCCGACGCCCTCGCCGGCGGCGACCATGCCGCCCTCGCGGACGCCATTTCCACCTGCTGCTGGATAAAAGGCGATCATGGCATGACCGACGAAAAAGATACCGGGATGCGCCAGCTCCTCAATCTCGGCCATACGTTCGGCCATGTTTTTGAAAGCCTGGCCGGATTCAACGGCAGTGTCGTCCACGGCGAAGCCGTCGCCGTCGGCACCGTCCTCGCCGCCGACTTCGCCGTGGCGAACGGGTTTTTCACCACGCCGGACGCCGACAAAATCCGCGCCCTCTTCGCCCGCCTCGGCCTGCCGACTCGCATTGCCGAACTCGGCCGCCCGGAAGACACGGACAACGATGTCGCCGCGCCGGATTGGCAGTCGCTTCTCCGAAGCGACCAGGCCGTCCGCGCCCTCGTCCAGGACAAGAAATCGTCCGGCGGCAAAGTCAACCTCGTCCTCCCCCACGGCCTTGGCGACTGCCGGGTCGACAAGGGTTATGCCGCCGACGCCGTCATTGACTTCATG
>JAJBTL010000089.1 GCA_020860865.1 Planctomycetota bacterium
GCTCTGGATGGCGCGTTTATCGCTGTCCCATGGTACGTGGTAGGTATAACCACTGGGAAAATGGCGGTAAAATCGGATTTACATGGTGTATTGAATTTTTCGACGATACAATCCGATTAAACATGTGGTCGATACGGCATGGATTATCCCAGTATGAAACGGGGTGAACCGGCACCACGGGAAAACACGTCCTTGTGGCGACGGGTTCGCCCGTAAGGATGACACTCGCTTCACAGCGCCCGTATCTGTACAATCGGATACAGTCACGAAAACGTAGTTTGCAACCGTCACCCGAGAAAGCGAGGACATAGATGGCCAACGCCCTGACACCGGAACACTGCGCCCGGGAACTGGCGCGGCTCCTGAACGCCCAGGCCGATACGTGCGGAAAGATTCTGGAAAAGTCCAAACAGCAACAGAAGCTGGTGGAGGAAATGAACGAGCCGGCCCTCCTCAGTCTTCTCGGAGACAAGCAGGCGCTTATCACCCAGAACGACAAGTTGAACACCCAGGCCGCGCCCTACCGGCGCCAGTGGGAGGAGGCGCTCCGGGACCGGGCGACGCCGGAGCAGCGGGCGACGGTGGAGGCGGCGTGGAACCGCGTCCTCGAGACCCTTGACCAGATTGTCAAGCTGGAGGATGCCAGCCGCGCCGTTGTCGAGTCGCAGAAAAACTCGGTCTCGAAGGAGATTTCCAAACTGCAGCGCGGCAAAATGCTGAACAAGGCCTACGGGAACGCCCAGATGTTCCGGCCACCGGAACCGCCCCGCTATTCGGACAAGCAGGGTTAAGGAATGAGTTCCCATAGCCAAAACGATCAACCCGCCGGTCCGCCAACGCCTCCGGCGGATTTGCTGGAACTCGCCGAAATCATTCAGGCCTATTCCGACGCCACCGCCGACCTGCAGCGGTCGCACGAACTCCTACAGGCCCAGGTGATGCAGTTGTCCGGGCAGTTGCAGCAAAAAAAACCGCGAACTGTCCGAGACGGTGACGCAGGTGTCGTCCCTCAAAAACTACCTGGCCGGGATTATCGAGTCGTCGGCGGACGGCATCATCGCCATCGATCTGAACCGTCGGGTCATGGCCTGGAATCCGGCCGCCAACGTCCTCCAGGAACTGGCCGCCACCGTTCCGGACGAGCCGGAAGGGATGGTCATCACGGACCTCCTCGGCGGCGCCTGTCGGGAATTCGCTCTCATGCTCATGCGTTCCATCCAGGAAGGGCGGTCGTTCCGGGGCGTCGAGATGCGCATCGCCGACAGCGGCGGCCGGCTCCGCTACTTTTCCGCCTCCGCGAGCCCCATCATGAGTGAGTCCGAGGAGGGCAAGCGGAAGAACGTCGGCGCCGTCCTCATCTTTTCCGAACTGACGGAAATCCGCGAACTGGAGGAACGGGCCAACCGCCACGACCGCCTCGCCGCCCTCGGCGAAATGGCCGCCGGCGTCGCCCACGAAATCCGCAACCCCCTCGGCGGCATCGAACTCTATGCCTCGAACCTTGGCCGGAAATTCCCGGCTGACAGTCCGGAAAACAATACCTGTAGGAAAATTATCGCCGCCGCCGCCAGCCTGAACCGCATCGTCACGGACATGCTGACCTTTACCCGGAGCCGCCCGCCGCAGATGCGCCGGGCCCAGCTCCTGAGTGTCGTCAAGGGCGCGGTGGACATGGCGGCGCGGGAAATCGAACAGAAAAGCATCACGGTCGACCTCGACATCGCGGCGGACGATGCGCCGCGCCTTGTCGACCCGGATCAACTGGTGCAAGCCGGGTTGAACGTCGTCCTGAACGCGGTCCAGGCCATGCCGGTGGGCGGCGTTCTCACCGTCTCCGTCACGCCGATGGCCAGGCCGGACGGGTCGGACGGAGGGGTCAGACTATCATTCGCGGACACCGGGCCGGGCATTCCGGATACGGCCAAGGACAAGGTGTTCAATCCGTTCTTCACTCTCCGGAAAGACGGCACCGGCCTCGGCCTCGCCATTGTCCACAAAATTATCCAGGATTACGGCGGCACCATCGACGTCGGCGACAACCAGCCGACCGGGGCGGTCGTGACCTTTGTCCTGCCCGGCGCCGTGCGCTGACCGCGCGTTCCTCCCGCCTTGTCTAAGGCGAGTACGGTCCGGGTGTTTCATAACCGGATAGATATTCTCCGGTTCCCGGTTGACGCCTTGGCGGCGTGTCTATTATAGTGTATGCCGGGAACCGGTTGATAAGGGTCAGACGATTTGGTTTTGATCTGGTTTATGAGTGCCGGCGCGGCACCTCCTGGCCGATTTCGACAGTATTGAATGGCGTACACTCGGTATCCATCCCGGTGCCGTCCCTTTTTTTCCGTCGCCCGACAGCGGTGCCGGGCACGAGGCGGGACGCCGGGATGTCTGTGGGTGAACGTCACGAGATCAGACAGGTCGGCACGGCGCCGGGTCAATTGGTTTTCATGGAGAATCTCCTTTCGGACGTGCGGACATTACATTTCTAAACGCGCGGCGTCAGGCAGGTTCGGCAGGTCATACGGAGATGCGGGATGGCGAAGGACAAGATTGTCATAGTCGATGACGACGAATTCATGCGGGACAGCCTGATGGAAGCGTTGTCGCGGCCGGAGTTGCAGGTGGTCGGGTTCGGCCTGGCATCGGAGGCCCTGGCGGCGGTGTCGGACGGCTCCGCCAGCCTGCTCCTGACCGACATGCGGATGCCGGAGATGGACGGGATGGAGCTTCTCCAGGAAGCGAAGCGCCTCGACCCGAACCTGCCGGTCGTGATGATGACCGCATTCGCCACTATTGAAACCGCCGTCCTCGCCATGAAGCGGGGCGCCTTCGACTATGTCATGAAACCGTTCAAGGCCGAGGAAATCGACCTTGTCGTCAACCGGGCTCTCGAACACCACCGGCTCCTGACGGAAAACGAATATCTGAAGGACGAACTGGCCAAGAAATTCCGCCTTGGCGACTTTGTCGGGAAAAGCCCGGCCATGAAGGCGGTCTTTGAGGAAATCCGCCAGGCGGCGCCGACGTCGGCCACCGTGTTTATCCGGGGCGAATCCGGCACCGGCAAGGAGCTCGTGGCCCGTTCCGTCCACGCCCAGAGCCCCCGGCGGAACAAGCCTCTCGTCAAGGTGAACTGCGCCGCATTGTCGGCCGGCGTTCTCGAGTCCGAACTGTTCGGCCACGAAAAAGGCGCCTTCACCGGCGCGGACAAGCGCCGTATCGGCCGGTTCGAAATGGCCGACGGCGGCACCCTGTTCCTGGACGAAGTGTCGGAGATGGATCTTGCCCTTCAGGGAAAACTCCTGCGTGTCCTTCAGGAAAAGGAGTTCGAACGGGTCGGGTCGTCGGAGACCATTTCGGTCGATGTCCGCATCCTCGCCAGTTCGAACCGGGATCTGGAAAAAAGTATCGAAGACGGATCGTTCCGCCAGGACCTCTATTACCGGCTGAATGTCATCTCGGTCGAACTGCCGCCGCTCCGCGAACGGAAGACGGACATACCGGCGTTGGCCAGGCATTTTCTCGAACGCTACCGCCAGGAGGAAGGGGTCAGGGTCAGGGAGATTTCCGAAGAGGCGATGGATCTCCTCACCCGTTACGATTGGCCGGGGAATGTCCGGGAACTCGCGAACATTATGGAACGGCTCATCGTCCTCGGCCGGTCCGACGTTATCGAGGCGGCGCAGGTCGAGAACGCGCTCCCGAAGTCGGCCGCCAAGGCGCTCGGACGGAGCGGGCAGGGAGGCGCTTCCGCCGGCGGCGCCGCCCCGGAAGCGGGACCGTTCGCGCCGAGGCCGCTGGAGGATGTCGGGCGGGAATTCATCGTCGAGACGCTGAAGCATTTCGGCGGGGCCAGGGCCAAGTCGGCGGAGGCGCTGTCCATCAGCGAGCGGTCGCTTCGCGACCGGCTCAAGCGCTGGCAGGAGGCCGGGCTGATTGGCGATGTGTAGTTTTCGCCGACGATGCCTGGAAATTGAAATAACGCCGGTAGGCGACAGACCGCGACCCGGTGTACAGAGCACGCGCTTTTCGTGAAGGCCGGACAGCCTTCTATCATTCAGAGTGACGTGCGCCATCTCCCCTACACCCGCTTCCGCCGCCTGCCGGCGGGAACCGGTTGCCGGTCGAGCACGGGCGCACGGTTCCAGTGCCCATGTGAGGGAAGGATGGCGGAAGGAACCGAACAGGCAGTTTCCGATCTCAGCGTGGCCGGGCACAACGGGGAACCGTTGCCGCTCCGCACCGTCTATTATGATCGGAACGCCGACCGGGAAGCCCACCTCGCCAGTTCCCTCGACGGCATGCACGCCTATCTGAAATACGTCCCCGGACCCGCTTTCAGCGGCCTGACGCGGGAGAAAATCGTCGCCATCATCGCCGGCGCCGGCGTCATCTATGGCCTCATCGACGAAGGCATCGCCCTTTTTGTCGCCACCCAGAACGGGCCGGAACCGTTCAACGGCTTTTTCGAAATCGCCCGGGGCGAGCCGATGCGGAAGGGCGAAAAGGGCTTTATCGAATTCCACGTCCAGCCGACCTCAATGGAAGCGCGATACGATTCCGACGCCGAGGGCGGCATCGATTACAAACAACTCAATCTTATCGAGAACTGCTTTGTCGGCCAGCGCGTCGCCTCCATCCATCCGCCCGGGCCGGGCCGGTCGGGCTGGGACGTCTTCGGCCAGGAAATCCCGGCCGAGAGCGGCGAGCCGCTTCAGGTCCGGCCGGGGCCGGGCGTCCTTATTTCGTCGAGCGGGCGCGACTTCACCAGTGAAGTCGAGGGCCGGGTCGTCTTCGACAAGGACGTCATCAGTATTTCCCCGCTTCTCGAGATTCACCGGGACATCGACTATTCCATCGGCAATGTCGACGTCGTCGGCAAGGTGA
>JAJBTL010000297.1 GCA_020860865.1 Planctomycetota bacterium
CAATGCAAGGCGGGCTCCCTTCGGGGAGCCCGTTTTTTGTGGGTTTGAGGGAAGAGGACGAAACCCCCAAAAAAAACACCACGATTTCTCGCGGTGTCCTCGTGCGGTACTGCCAATCGTCGCCTCTTCGGCATGAAGCTGAATCGCGGCATTCCGGGCGGCACAACCCGGGTTTGGCGCCATCACGCTGTCCCGTCCCAGCCGGAGAAGGAGGAGGAGGAAAACGGCTGCAGCGGAACAGGCGGCAAAGGTCGGTGGTGTGTGTGACACCGAACTCGGCGCTGTCGCGGTTCAATTTCTACTGTCCTGGCGACGCTGTTGATTCATACTGCTGATTCGTTTGTGCGCTTCTTCGTTTGTGTGTTTCCCATACTATACTTATCGGACTTCACGCCGGGTGACTGTTGGGAATTTCAGAAAAATTTCAACTTCTATGAAAAAAAACCTTTCCGGCCGGGCGGAAAGGTTTTACTGGTGCAGCGTATGCTGTGTTCCATCCTCACGTATGGACCCGGATGCCGGCCCGTTTGGTCGTTATGTACTGCCAGGCGGCGATGATGCCGGCGATGGCCGCGAAACCGCCGACCATCACCATCAGCCAACTGCTGGCCATACCCATGCGGAGGAGCATGCCGGCAATCATTATGGCGATGGCGCTCAGACCGTAGTTTAAGCCGATCATGAGGCTGGTCCGCATCGCTTGCGTACTTCCGGCCGCGTTCCGGCTGAGAAGCACGCCGACCGGGTGCAATGCCGCCGGCGTCACCACACTGATGATGGCGCCGAGGACCAGCCCGCGCATCGGTGTTCCCGGATGCCCGAGCATCACGAACATCGGCACCGCCACCAGCATGGCGATAAAGCAGAGGCCGTAGAAATTATAACGCCGGGCCAGCCAACTCCAGAAAAACGACGCCAGGGCGCCGCCGACGCCGAGCACCATCAAGGTCCAGCCCGCCATGTCCCGGGCCTCCGGGCCGAACGTCAGTTCGAAATGGCTGGCAAGGATGGACAGGAACAGCCCGCTCGAGGAGCAGAAGCATAAACCGATGCCGAGGAGCGGCCAGAACGAGACGACGCCGGCCCGGTTTATTGTCTCCCGCCGCGACCGTGGCCGTATCACCACCGACGGATGCATCACCCGCACCCGGCGGTACTGGAGGAGGAGGACCAGCCCGACAAACATCCCGGGAATCATCAGGATGGCGAGGGAAGGAAAGCCCCAGTTCTCGCTTATATGGATGGCGAGCGGGGTAAAGACGGCGTAAATGGCGGCGCCGCCGGCCATAAAGAGCGGCACGCCGAGATAGGCCCGGGTTCCCGCCGCGTCCGACGCCGCCAGCACCGCTTCCGGGTGGTAGAGGCCGGTGCCGAGAGCGCCAAGGAAAATGAGCGCCGCCAGGCCCCAGTAACCGCTGACCCAGCCCATAAGGCAGGGAAGGGAACTGACCACCACCGCCAGCCACAAGGCCCAGGCGAGGTTACGCTTGCCCATGATGGCGCCGACGAGGGGCTGGATAAGGTTATTGACCATGGCGGCGAGGCCGACCAGCATGACAAGGTCGCCTATCGGGATGTCGAGGAACTCGGCCGCGCCCGGCGTCACCGCCTGGAGGAGGCCGACATAGGAATCGACGGCGCCGTGGCCAAAGGTTAGAAAGAGGATGGGCAGCATTGCCCGGAATTTCGCACTCATTGTTCGTATCCGCCTGGTTGGTGAAAAACGCGTCCGCCCGGACGGGTCGCCGCGTCGGTAAAAAAGAAAACCGCGGAAAATATCCGCGGAAATCATTTATGCAAAAGGGCTGGACACTGTGTCGTCACCCGCGTTCACCTGTTTGACGGCCGCGACTAACGTCCCGACCATATCATGGCTATCTTCGCCTTTTGTCCGGACAAATGCAAGGCCGGACAAGACAATTTACGACATGAATCATCCGTCGCTCCGACCGGGCAAATCCAGCCGTAAATAAAGGGCGTCCGGATGCGGATTATGGTAATGCGGCAGGCATTCCCGGAAGCCGAGCCGCCGGTACAACGCCACAGACGCCGTCAGGGTGCGGAGCGTGTCCAGGACCACGGCGTCGTACCCGCGTTCGGTGGCGGCGGCGATGAGCGCTTCCACTAACCGCCTCCCCGTTCCCGTTCCCCGGTATTCCGGCCTGACGTAGAGCCGTTTCATTTCGGCGACGGTATCGTCGTGCCGTCGGAGCGCCACGACGCCGGCCGCCTCCCGGTCCGTCACGGCGACAAGGATGGCGCCGTCCGGTCCGGCGTACTTGCCCGGTAGGGAGGCAAGCTCGTTGTCGAAGGACTGGAACGACAGGTCGATGCCCAGTTCCACCGCATATTCCCGGAACAGGGTCCGGACGATTGCCATGTCCGTCGCCGGTTCAATGCGTATGGCATTGCCCGTAGCCATCAGGCGTTTTCCGGTTTATGGGCCGAGAGGAGCAGCATCATCGGCCGCCGCAGTTCGTCCCGCATGCCGGGAACGCTGTCCAGGAGCGCCGGATTGGGCTCCGGTTCGACAACGCCGGTGAGGACGAACCCGGCGTCCAGGAGGCCGCCGATGTACGATGCCACGGTCCGGTGGTATTTGGTAACGGTAACGCCCAGAAACACCGCCTCACGGCGGCCTTCGTCGAAGTATCTGTCCACCGGCCAGTGGCGGATGGTGCCGTCCGGGTCTGTGAACCAGGCCTGGCTGCCTTCGGCAGTGAAGATCGGGTGTTCGACCGAAAGGACGAAGTCGCCGCCCGGCGCCAGCATGGACCAGACCGAGGCGTAGACGTCGCGATATGCCTTCACGTAATGGAGGGCGAGGGAACTGACGACGAGGTCGAAACTTCCCGCCGGGTAGTGGACGTCCTCGATGGCGGCCTGGACATAGGTAATGTTCGGATCGTTCGTGCGTTCGCGAGCGCCCGCTATCATGTTGGCCGAGAGGTCGACGCCGACAACGGAGGCGGCGCCGTTTTCCATGACGTACCGGCAGTGCCAGCCAAAACCGCAGCCGAGGTCGAGGACCCGTTTCCCGACCAGGGGCGGGAACATCTTCCGGAAGGCATGCCACTCGCCGGCGCCTTCGAGGCCCTTGACCGATCGGTCCATCTGGCTGTATTGGTTGAAGAACATCTCGTCGTCGTACTTGTTTTCGCGCATGGCCTTTTCTCCATTCCGGACGGAATGTCCCGGAACGGTCCATTATGGCGAGGCCGCGCCGGCGAGTCGACGGGATTCTCCCGCCCGCCTGTTTCTCAGGGAGTCGTTCGGGCAAGACATAGAATAAAAAACCCTCCGGCACGGGAGGGTTTTTTATGCGGAATCGGCGCGGCGTATGGCGGCGTCGTGGAGTTACTTCAGGTACCTGACCCAGGCGTCGGCAACCAGGCCCTGCGACCCGTCGGTGCGGGTGAAGGACGAACGTTCGCCAATGACGTTGCCGTGCTGGTCGAGGTTCCGGGTGTTGTCGTAGTTGAGGTTGATCGACTTGATGCCGGCTTCGGCGAGGGTCAGGGATTCCTCTATCTGGTTGACGCCGTCGCCGTTCAGGTCGCGCCAGAGGCGGAGCTGGTCGTAAATGGCGTCGTTTTCGTCGATGACGCCGTCGCCGTTGTCATCGTACTGGCGCAGTTTTTCAAAGCCATTGGCGTGGCCGGCATGGTCGCCGAAGAGTTCGTTGGCGTCGTCGACGACACCGTTCCCGTTGTCATCGAGGTAGAGGAAGGCATTGTTTCCCTGGATAAAGGCGGTCTTGACCGGCGAGCCGTCGCCCTTGATGTCGAAATAGACGCCGTCTTCGGCCGAGGTGAGGTTGATGCCTTCGTCGCCGAGGTCGAAAACGAGCGGGTCGCAGAGGCCCATCATTTCCATATAGGTCCAGAGATCCATGCCGCTTTCGGCGCCGCCGGCGGACTGGTATTCCTCCATGGCGATGTTGATGTCCACCGTGGTGTTGCTGGAGGAAAAGCGCTGGTCCATGATTTCCTTCATGGAGGTGGCGGAGATGGTGGCCTGGAAGCGCCAGCTTGAACTCGAGGAGACGAAGTTCCCCAGGAGATTACCGGTGGCGCTGCCGGAGGTCCCGGTCTGGCCGGTCTGCTGCTGGTTCATCAGTATTTCGTATATTGAATTCTTGCCGGCGCTGGTGGGGGCGGTTTTTCCGCTGCCGAGGCCGGTCGAACTGGAGGCGCTCTCGGTGCGGGTGCCGAGGAGCCGGTCCAGGGTGTCGGCGATGAACTGATCGTTCTGGAGGGCGAGGGAGGCGACTGAGAGGGAACTGCCCTTGGCGTCCCGCTGCACTTCGACCACTTTCAATTCGCCGGTGTCGACGACCACGTTCTGCGACCGGGAGGCGCCGTTCGTGTTGACAAGGGGCTGGGAGGCGGTGGAGTCGAGAATGCCCTTGATGGCGTCCTTGACCCAATTGAAAATGTCTTCGCTCTGGGTCATTTCCGCCAGCATTGCCGGGCTCAGGGTGACGGGCTGGCTGGCTCCGGTTTTGACGACGAGGTTCGAATCGCTGGTCAGGCCCGAGGCCGACCCGGCGGTGGTGACGGAGGTGATACCGAGGGCGGCGACGAGGCGTTCCATCGTACTGGCCGTGGACGGCTTTTCCGTTCCCGTTCCCGTTCCCGTGGCCATCCGTTCCGTCAATTCCTTGGTGAAGAGTTCCGCATCCGCTTCCACTTCGTCCCCGCCGACCTGTCCGGCCAAGGCCGCCGCGACGGCGGCGCTGTTCTCGGTTCCGCTGATCATGGTAATTCTCCTCGTGAACTCCATGCGTTCTGCACGCAATGCCCCAGGGTAGTCCAATCCCCTGTTTCTTGATATGGAACAACCGCCGACCGTTTGCGGCCAATGAGGCGCCGCATTCCCCC
>JAJBTL010000186.1 GCA_020860865.1 Planctomycetota bacterium
CGGGATCGCCCTCGGTGGCCGCCGGGGTGGCGTCAAGGAAGGCGGCGGTGCCGGGGGCGCTTGGCGGGGTCGGCGGGTCTTCCTGGATAATGACCACGCCGCCGAGGCGCGGTTCGTCCGGCAGGGGAATCGGCGTCGGCGCGTTCGGGGCAAGGGCGCCTGTGGCGGTGGCGACCGGTGCGGCCGGGTCCGGCGTACCGGTCTGGACAAAGGTGTCGAACCGAAGGGTGGCGCGGATGGGGCTGGTTATCTGGACAAAGATGGCATAGACCTGTCCATTCGGCGGGGTCGGCCTGATGTTCCTGAGTTGCAGGATGGCGCGTTCGCCGGGGCGGAAGGTGCGTTTGTGCGCTTCCAATTGGATACAGGTGCAGGAGGTGAACAGGCGGCCGATGGTGACGGGCCGGTCGTCGTCCGGGCGGATGATTTCAAACGCTTGCGGCGGAGCGAGATCGCTGTCGCGGCGGGGTACGTCGACGTCGAACACGGGGTTCAGCATAAAGCCGTGGGATTCCGGCACTGCGTTGACATTACGCATGGTGGAGTAGATTTCGCCGGAAACGGCGCTGCCGGCGATGATCACGACGGCAACAATCGCCGTCAGGGCGCGGCGGGTAAACCTGCCTAACATGGGCCATCCTTTCACTGACGCGTCACCCGCTGCCCTCGTTCCCGCGATGGGGGAGGCGGGGCATTGTCGGATAACGCTGGTTACACGCACCACGCGGCGGACTCATGGCATTGGCCACCGTGATATCCACGCATGGATACAGGGAAAACGGAACGTTCCATTTCTCGGTCCCCCCCATTATGGGCAATGGGACGGTGGATTGTCAATCAGCAAACAGGCTTTTGCTAAATTTTCAGACAACGAAAGAGGCCGTAACCGGCTTAATTAATGTCGCAGAAAACGTACTCAATTATTACCGGAGAAAATGTGCGACATTATGTCACTATATAATGGGGCGTTTGACATTATTTTAACCTGTTGGAGGTATGGGGATTGGCTGGAGGAGAAGGTAAAAAAGCAGCCCCGGACGGCCGGGGCTAAGGTTTAAAACGGGATAGATTTGTTGGATTTCCGGTCAGTCGTTGACGCGTTCGACAAAATCGCCGGACCGGGTGTCGATTTTTATCCGGTCGCCGACCTTCATGAACAGCGGCACCTTGACGTTATAGCCGGTGGAGACTTTGGCGTTTTTAAAGATGTTGGTGCGGGAATCGCCCTTGACGCCGGGTTCGGCTTCGACGATTTCCAACACGACCGAGGACGGCATTTCGATGGAGACGATTTTGCCTTCGATGACCGTACCCTTGATGACGGTATTTTCCGGCAGGAAATTGATGGCGTCGCCGACGACATCGGCCGGGACCGGGATCTGCTCGTAGTTCTCGCTGTCCATGAAGACGTAGGCGTCGGATTCCGGGTAGAGGTATTCGAAGTTTTTCGTCTCGACATAGACTTCGTCTATCTGGTCGTTCGAGCGGAAACGCTTCTGGGTCTTGTTGCCGCTCCGGAGGGACCGCATTTCCGTCTGGACCATGGCGCGCCAGTTGCCGGGGGTGACGTGCTCCCGGTCAAGGACGATGAACAACTCGCCGTCCATGCGGATAACCATGCCCTCCCTGATGTCTGTTGCATTAATCATGAGAATCAATTCCTTGTAGTGTAAAGCTGGCAAATACCGGGTCGCAACGGCTCAGGGAATTTTGCCCAGAGCGGGCCAACTCCCCACCATCGCGGCGGACCGGTATGTCGAGTATTCCTGTTCGGTTACGGCTTCGCGAGCATCTTGCCGCTGGCCTGGATATAGTTCATAACCTTGTAGATAAGCCTGGCGGCGGCGAACTCGCTCGGGATGGAGTGGTGGGCCGGGCACAGTTCCGTCACGTCGATGGCGGTGATGCGGCGGCGGGACGCGACCTTCTTCAGGAGGCGGAGAAGCTGCCACCAGCCGAGGCCGCCCGGCTGAGCGGCGCCGACGCAGGGGACGATGGACGGGTCGAGGCCGGTGAGGTCGATGGACAGGTAGACGGGACTCCGCAGTTCATCGATAACCGAATCCTGCCAGCCTTCGTCCGAAGCGTGGTCGATATCGGCCATGAAGAACGTTTCAATCGGAATGGTCGAGTCCATGATGCGTTCGAAACCGTCGCGGGACAGGGAGCGGACGCCAACCTGGCAAATCGGGGGCGCGCTCTTCAGTTCGAGAACGCGGCGCATGACGGTGTGGTGCGTTTCTTCGTCGTCATCGGCGTCGTCGAGGTCGGCGTTGGCGTCGATGTGGAGGATGGACAGTTCGGGCGAACGGGCGAGGAGCGTTTCAATGCCCCAGAGGCTGACAGTGCCGTCGCCACCGAGGATGATGGGGACGGCTGTGGCGTCGAGGGCGGCGGTGACCTGTTCCTTAACCCAGGGTTCGAGCTGGAACGGTTCTTGGGGGGCGGACTCGGGGGCGATGGTGTGGATGCCGACCATGTCGACAAGGGAAAGCCCGGTTTCTTCGTCATAGTCCTGGATCAGGCTGGAGGCGTCCATGATTTTTCGCGGCGCCCGCGCTTGTCCGGTTGAATAGCTGGCGGTGGCTTCGTGCGGAGCGGGAATAAGCGAAAAATACGCTTCCGCCAGGTCCGCGCTTTCATATCCTAAAAAATGTGCCTCGGCGTCTGCCATGACCTACTCCTGTGCTAGAGGCTAGCTATAGCCTAACATACTACTGGATAAGGGGTTGGCTCTGTCAGAACCAGCCCGGTTCAAAAAATGTAAAAAGACAACGGAGCATGACCGCTTTCCGTCATGCCTACTCCAATACAGCTTTATGATATGAAGAATCGGTAAAGTTGCAAGGAGAAACCGCCTCGGGGCGGGAGAATTCGCCGGGCGAAAGCACCACCGTGGGTGATGGACCGGCTTTTCCTGTCGCCGACTGGACAACCTGTCAGGACGGGCAAGGGATTCTTCAATTTAATTGGACAATTCCTTTGCTCCATGCTTTCCGGTTCATACAATGGAAATTGACACTTCTCTATACTAGTAAGGGAAAACTCCATGTCGTTCGACGATATTTTCAATACGGCCAAATTCCCCAATAAGCCGCGACGCTCTCCCCGGGATTTCGCGCCAGCCATCCGCAAGTTGAAGTGGGGCGCTCTCGTGACCTTTCTTCTCGTCCTGGTCGGCGCTTTTGCCGTCTTTGTCTGGATGTGCTGCCGCATCGAGCCGGAGTCGGACCAGATTGCCATCCTTATCCGGAAGACCGGCGCCAACCTGCTCCCGGGCGAAATCATCGCCACCCGGCCGGGCCAGAAAGGCATCCAGCTTGAACCGCTGCCGGAAGGCCGGTATTTCTACAACCCGTACACCTGGGACTGGCGCTTCGCCGAAGTGACCACTATCCCGGCCGGACGCCTCGGTGTCGTCACCCGCCTGTACGGCGACGATCTTCCCGCCGGGGAGATAATCGCCCCGAACGGGTATAAGGGCATTGCCCGGGACGTTCTCTCACCCGGCAAGTACCGTATCAATCCTTATGCCGAACGGGTCGACCTGTTCGACGCCATCAGCATCAGGCCGGGGCACGTCGGGGTAGTCGCCCATCTCGAGGGCGAGGACCCGATTCACGGCGAGATGGCCGACGTGATGAAAAACGTCTATATCGTCGACGAGTCCGTGAAGGGCGTCCAGACCAAGACCATCGGGCCTGGTACCTATTACCTGAACCCGTACATCTTTGCCGTCACCGAGGTCAATCTCCAGAGTCAGCGCTTTGAACTCCAGGGGGACGACGCCATTTCCTTCCTGACCCAGGACGGCTTCCAGGTCATGGTCGAAGGCACCCTCGAATTCGCCCTCAACCGGGACGACGCGCCCATCCTCACCCAGAAGGTCGGCGACATCGACGACATCCTGAAGAAAATTATCCTGCCGAAGGCCCGGGGCTTCGGCCGCATCGAAGGGTCGAAGCACCCGGCCATCGATTTTATCGTCGGCGAGACGCGTCAGGGTTTCCAGGACTCTTTGGAGAAACACCTTATGGCCCAGTGCCTCCGCTGGGGCGTGCAGGTCAGGTCCATGCTTATCCGGAACATAACGCCGCCGGAAGAAGTGTCGGAGATTATCCGGGAACGTGAGGTGGCGTTGCAGAACCAGCGGAAAATCGAGCAGCAGATAGAACAGGCCCGGTCGCAGGCCGAACTGACGCGTCAGGAAATGCTCGCTGAGCAGATGCGGGGAAAGGTCGAGTCGGAGACGGTCGCCATCCGCGCCCGCATCCAGGCCGAACAGGAGCGGTCGGTCAAACTGACCGCCAGCACGCAAAAGCTCGATGTCGCCCGCATCAACGCCGAAGCAGCCAAGTTGCAGGCCGAGGCGGTTATTGTCCAGGCCGAGGCCAACCGGGACGTCATCGCCATGCGAAACACCGCCGAGGCGGCGGTGACGCAGCAGATGGCGAATGCCTTCGGCGGTGGCCGCAACCTGGCCAGGTTTACCCTGTATAAAAAGGCGGCGCCGCGCATCGGGTCGATAATTTCCACCGACCGGGCGCCGGGGCTTGGCGGGATTTTTGAATCCTTCCTGACGCCGGCGCCATCGTCGCCGTTACCGGGACAACCGGCCCGGCCGGCGGCACCGGCGGCGGGTGGGGCTCGCTAGGACGGGTTTGCCACATAGATATAACCTTAAACAAACAACCCATAGGACACACCCATGGAATTGAAAGATATCGAAGTCACGCCGGTCGACACCGGGACCTTTGCCGCGCCGCGGCGGTTTTACCGGCGGTTCGGGTTTTTTGGTAGTATTATTATTCTCCTCCTTGTCGCCTGGGCGGCGTGGGCGCGGGGGTTCTGCCGCTTTTATGTGGCGCCGGGGAAAATGG
>JAJBTL010000454.1 GCA_020860865.1 Planctomycetota bacterium
CCCACACGCTGAGTCCGTTCTTGACGACGAACAACGCGGCGGCGGGAATTTTTCTGCCCCGGCTGATCCTCATAGCCGATACCTATATCAGGCCGAACCCGTTCGGGAACGGCGAAGACTATCCGGGTGACGGCAGCGACGGCGCCGGTAATGAAAATACAGTGTCCGGCAGAAACGACGACGTTCAGGATGACGCGCCGTTCACCACGGACAGTACCGAAAAATAACGTAACGCAAGAAGAAGACGGATCCACCGGCATTTTTCGCCCGGGACCGCCCTCCTCTGGAGGAACGACGTGATTCGTAGAACCAGTGCGCTCGCACTCCTCATCACCCTCACCTGCGGCGGCAACGCGTTTGCCGGCATGGAAGATCCGCCGCCACTGGTCCTCCTTGGCCTCCAGTTTAACCATGCCACCATTATCCTTGCCGCCATTGCCGCGTTGGCCGTGTACCTCCTCGTCCGGCTGCTGACGATGGGCCTGTCCCGGGACCATCCGCGCCGGGGCCAGGTCATTATTGAAATGATCGTGAACACCTTCCTCGATCTGACAAAATCCACCATCGGCCCGAACCGGGGACCGAAATACCTTCCGTATATCGGCACGCTATTCCTGTTTCTCTGGGCCTGCAACATGCTGAGCCTGTTCCCGGTCCACAACAACCACTTCGGCGGCGAACCGTTTTTCGACTACAACGCCAACGGCATCTACGATCCGGGCGAACCGTTTATCGACATGAACGGGGATGGCATCCATAATCCGGGATTCCAACTGCCCGGGTTCGAAGAGCCGACCACCGACCTCACCCTGCCGGCGACGTTGGCGATTATCTTCGTCCTCGTCCTCGGACACGGCTCCGGCATCCGCTTCCACGGCATTCGCGGATACATCAAGGAATACTTCAGCCCCGGCGGCATCATCGGCATCGGCATGTTCCCGCTCAATGTGGTCGGGAAAATCGCCGAACTGATTTCCCTCAGCTTCCGTATTTTCGGGAACATCTTCGGCGGCGCCATCATCATGTCCGTCGTCTCCGGGCTCTTGTACTACTTTGTCGTCCCTATCGGAATGTACGGCTATTTCAGCGTCTTCGCCGGAACCATCCAGGCCTTCGTTTTCACCATGCTTGCCACCACTTACATATCTATGGAAGCGGCTGAGGAAGTGCCGGAAGAGGAGAGCATCTAATGGGCATTGCCAATCTTGCCGCCCTCCTCGCCTGCGGTCTGGCCATGGGTCTTGGCGCCCTTGGTTCGGGCTGGGGCCTCGGCTATACCGCGCAGGGCGCACTCCGGGCGCTGGCGCGGCAACCGGGGAAGCAGGCGGATATTTTCCGGAACATGCTGGTCGGTCAGGCCATCACCGAGACGCCGGCGATTTTCTCCCTCGTCGTCGCCTTCCTCCTTTACTTTTCCGTGGATACGGTCCTGGAAGCGCCGAATTCGTTGGCCCAATGCGCCGTCTACCTGGCGGCGGGCATCTGCATCGGCGTCGGCGCCATCGGCTCCGGCATCGGTTCCGGTCTGGTCGCGAACGAGGCCTTGGAAGGCATGTCCCGGAATCCACGCCAGCAGGGACAGGTCGTCATGCTCATGCTTATCGGTCAGGCCTGGGCGCAGACGGGCGGCATTTTTGCCCTCGTCGTCTCGCTCTTCCTTTTGAATACCGGCGGCTTTTCCGGATTGTCCGCCAGCACCGACTGGCACCTTCTTGGGCTGATTCCACTCAGTGGCGGCGAGTTGGTCGGGGCCGCCCGTTTCGCCGGCGCCGGCATCGCCATGGGGTTTGGCGCCATCGGGTCGTCCATCGGCATCGCCTACGTTGGCGGCATGGCCTGCCGGTCGGTGGCGAGCTTCCCCGACGCCGCCGGCAAGGTCAAGACCGCCTATTTTATCGGTTCGGCAACGGCGCAGTCGCCGAGCGTGTTTTCCCTGATTATCGCCCTTATCCTTCTTATTACCGGTTAAACCACTTTCGGAGCGCGACATGAACGAAGAAACCGTCAGACAGCTTGTTGGTCCCATCACCCAGGCCTTTGCCCTTCTCGGGGCGGGCATCTGCATGGGCTTCGGCACCCTCGGACCCGGCCTCGGCGAAGGCTATGCCGCCGGCAAGGCCTGCGAAGCCATTTCCCGCCGGCCGGAAGAGTATTCGAACATTTTCCGGACCATGCTTGTCGGCCAGGCCGTCACCGAGTCCACCGCCATTTACGCCCTCGTGGTGGCGCTCATCCTGGCCTTCCATTGATTGCCGGTTCCAGAAAGAGAATGAAAAACCACCGCCATGCGTAGAGCCTTCATCGCCTTCGGCCTCATTGTCTTCGCCACCTACTGTTGGGCGTCCATCGTCTACCAGAACCAGGTGGACGTGCCCGGCTACGCCCGCGTCGTCGTCGACGTTCGGGGCGGCAAGGACGCGGCGACGTGGGCGGCCGACCAGCAGGCCGCGTTCCAACGCCTGATGGAACTGGGCAACAAACGCTATCAGGTCCCGGAAGGAGTCGAAGCCCCCTTCCCGGCGGGACACGTCATGACGGTGAACGATTTCAGTCAGTACCTTGAGACCGTGCCGGATGGCGAACCGGCCCGGCTGGAACTCCTCGATCCGGCGGCAATCTACCGGCTCCTGGCCCAGAACTACACCCTCCGGGACAGCATCCCGCATCCGGACAACCCGCTCGGGGATCCCCTGTACTTCGGGGGACGACCCCTGGACAAGGCGCTCCTCGACGACCTCCGCGTCAGGGACATTCGGACAATTACGGTAAGCGGCCACGCGGCGCCGGTAAATTTCCAGGTCGGCACCGCCATTATGATCGCGCTCATTTTCCTGACCCTGGTGGCGGCGCTTCGGCCAATCCTCTGGGACCCGTTCATCGTCATGCTGGAAAAACGCCGGCGCGAACTCGAGATCGGCGCCGAAGCCGATCGCCAGAACCAGCAGGAAGCGACCCGTTACGAAGAGGAAAAGCGCCGCCGCTACGACGACTTCGCCCGGACCGCCCAAGCGCTCCGCCTCGAGAGCCGTAAAAAGGTGGCGAGGGAGGCCGGCGCCATTGTCAAGGAAGCGAAGGATAAGGAAAAAGCGGAAAAACTGGTCGGCCTCCGGGAACTGTGCGCCGCCGCCGAGGTCACCCGTCAGCGCCTGGACGAAGACGTCGACGCCCTGGCCCGGGAAGTTGCCGATGCCTTGACGCCGCGCCGGAGCGGTGATTGAGTTGATTTTGTGCCATTCATGCTTGTGGTATTGGACGATGTTCCGTACCGACGGAGCCGATGGATTGTGAAGGAGTGACCCGTTCAGGTTGGTCCTGAGCGGGTATAAGGAACACGGGAAGAACAGGAACAATGGCAGACAGACCCGGATCATTCCGCCAATCGCAGCGCGTGTCCCGCCACACCATGGTCATGAAAAAGGCCAAGGACGACGATGCGCGCCGTCTCGCCGAGCGGGAGGAAGGCGGAGAGGCGTCCGGTCGGGCCACCGCCGTCAGCGCCCGCCTCACCGCCCGGGGTGCCGTCACCCGCCGGCTTGAACGCCAGGAGTCCGGCCGGACCATCTCCGGCCGCCGCGTCGTTGTCGAGCACGAAGGCACGGTCAGCGGCCGCCAGCGGACCAGCCTGACCGGCCGCCAGGCGACGTCCGTCAAGGTGGCGGGCGGCGACACCATCATCCGCTACAAGTCCGGTGACATGATTATCCGCCGGGGCGCCAAGCGGCAAAGCATCCGGCGCCAGGCCATCTGGACCTATGCCCTCGGCTACATCCTCCTTTTCGGCTGTTATATGTACGTCCTCCTGGCCGGCACCACAACCGTCACGCCGGAGGCGTTCCTCGACCGGGCTTTTTCCCTCCGCCACAGCGACGGCATTGTCGATCTCGAACGCGCCGCCCTCGTGGCCATGCGCGGCAACCGGACCCCGGCCGAACTCAGGCTGGCGCAACGCCTGTCGTTCTACGACGAAAACAACGACACCGTCGTTGTCGAAAAGGGCGCCCGCCTCACCCTCCTGAACGCGGCCAAGCTAGCCCACGCCATTATCCAGGACCAGTCGCGGCCGCCGGACCGACGCGCCTTCCAGGAGCCGTTCCGGGTCTACGAGGAATCGTACCTGGCGAACATCAACTGGCCGTACTGGATGACGTTCTACAACGCCCTCGGGTTTTTCCTCCTTTTGGGGCTATTCCTCTGGCGGCCGCTCATGCATTACCTCGGCACCCAGGGCAAGAAGACGGCGGTGGCGTTACGGAATTCCCGGGACGCCCAGGCCGAGGCCCTCGAGTACCGGAACAAGTACCGGTCCCTCGCCGGTGAAATAAACGAACAGAAGGACCGGGTGAAAAAGGACATCGCCCGCATGACGGAAAGCGAAATGGAGGCGGCCCTCGACGACGCCCGCCGCCAGGCCGACCAGATTTCCGGAAGCGTCGCCACCGCCCTCGACAACGCGGCTGAACGCTTTTCGGACGATATCCGTGGCGATGCCGCCCAGCGAGCCTGCGACCAGGCCAGGCGCATTCTGGAGAAACGCCTCGGCCCGGCCGAACACGATGCCGCCATCGACGAACTCATCGCCGATCTGGCCGGGATGAATTTGCAGGGGAACGAACGATGAGCCAGGACGCCATACTTGCCAAACGTTACGCCAAGGGCCTGGCCGAGCAGGCCGAGGCCGTCGGCGAGATGGCCGAGGTCAGGCGCGACCTGGAGACGGTCGCCAGCCTCCTGGACGACCGCCACGGCGACGCCCCCGGCCGGGATCTTCTCGAATTCCTGTCCGCCCCGGCGGTCCGGGTCGAGGACAAGGTGACGGCGGCCGAGAACATTCTTGAAGCGGTCGGCGTCGGACCGACGGTGACGCGGTTTGTCAGCCGG
>JAJBTL010000232.1:0-1742 GCA_020860865.1 Planctomycetota bacterium
CTCGTCGCCGACCGGAAAATCACCGACTACGGCCCCCTCGCCGCCCGGGACGGCGAAGTCACCACCCAGTACGAAATGAAGGCGCTCGAAAAGTTCGGGCTGTGTAAAATCGACGTTCTTGGCTTGGAAACCCTGTCCCTTATCAAGAACGCCGTCGACATTATCAAGAAAACCCAAAACATCGACGTCGATATGGAACACATCCCCCTGGACGACCGGCCGGTCTACGACATGTTGTCCCGAGGGGACGCGAAGGGCGTCTTCCAGTTCGAGTCGGAAGGCTTCCGCCAGCTCCTTGCCCGCCTGAAACCGGACGTTTTCGAAGACCTTATCGCCGCTGTCGCCATCTACCGGCCGGGCCCCTTGCAGTTCCTTGATTCCTTCATCAACCGGAAACACGGCAGGGAAGCCTTGTCCTACCTTCACCCGAAGATGGGTCCGATCCTGAAGGAAACATACGGCCTCATCCTCTACCAGGAACAGGTCCAGGCCCTGGCCCAGGATCTGGCGCACTTCTCCCTCTCCGAAGGCGACCTCATGCGCCGGGCCATGGGCAAGAAGGACGCCAAAATCATGGCGGCCTACCGGACAAAGTTCATCGACCAGGCCGGGGCCGAACTCGGCCGGGACATTGCCGAAAAGGTCTACGACCAAATTGAGGTCTTCGCCGGCTACGGCTTCAACAAGTCCCATTCGGCCTGCTACGCCCTCATTGCCTACCAGACCGCCTATCTGAAATGCCATTTCCCCAAGGAATACATGGCGGCCATCCTCACTATCAGCCGGGGCGACTCCACCGACATTGTCATGTATTCCCGCGACGCCGTCGCCATGGGCATCCCCGTCCTCCCGGTCGACGTCAACCACTCCGACGCCACTTTCTCGGTGGAAGGCAACGCCATCCGCTACGGCCTCTCCGCCGTCAAGGGTATCGGCGACAACGCCGCCCTCGCCATTGAACAGGAGCGCCGCGACCGGGGACCGTTCAAGGACCTGTACGACCTGGCCGCCCGGGTCGATTTCAAGTCCATCAATAAAGGCGCCATCGAGGCTCTCATCAAGGCCGGCGCCCTCGATTCCCTCGGCGGCCACCGGGCGCAACTGTCCGCCGCCCTCGAGTCCGCCATCGCCGCCGGCGTGTCGGAGCAGAAGTCGAAGGCGACCGGGCAAAAAGGCCTCTTCGAGACGCTGTCCGGACCGGCGCCGGCGCCGGTTTTGCCCCGGGTGCCGGAGTGGTCGGAGCAGCAGAAATTGCAGTTCGAAAAGGCTGTCCTCGGTTTTTATTCGAGTTCGCACCCGTTGGCCGAGCACCAGGCCAGGCTGAACGCCTTCGCCTCGGCGAGCATCCTCGATCTCCCGCATATCGAGGACCAGTCGAACGTCATGGTCGGCGGCCTCATTACCCGGGTCACGGCCAAGAACGACAAGAACGGCCGCCGCTTCGCTATGATCGAACTCGAGGATATGGGCGGCAAGGTCCGTGGCGTCGTGTTTTCGCGCTTGTACGAAGAGGTCAAGGACTACCTTGTGGAGGACGCCGTCATCTTTGTCGACGCCCGCCTCGACAACAGCCGGGAAGAGCCGTCCCTCGTCGTCAACAGCGTCACCCCCCTCGAGCAGGCCGATGAAAAGCTGGCCGAGTGCGCCGTCATCACCATGCCGATGGAAGGGGCGGACGAGGAAAACCTGAAACTTCTCCGGGATATCGTCAGGCAGAACCGGGGCGGCACCCAGCTCTATTT
>JAJBTL010000232.1:1752-4840 GCA_020860865.1 Planctomycetota bacterium
GCCTCGAAGGCCGGGTCGACATCCGGGCCGGGGAAAACTACTCCATCCGGCCGAGCCGGGAAGTGCTGGGCCGGATCAGTGAACTTTTCGGCGACGGCGCCATCAAACTCGGCGGCAGGCGGAACGGCGCCGCGTCGTAGCGCCCATGGTGTACAATAACAGTACGCGGCCGGTCAGGAAACAGACCGCCGCCACCGTCGCACCGGCCAGGGAGTGGCTGTCATGAAAGTCCGTTTTACCATACTCCGCCCAGACACCGGGCTCGACAGCATCGAGTATGCCCGGGCCGCCGAGATCACTGTCGGCCGGGCGCCGGTATCGGATATCGTGCTGGAAACGGACCGCCTGGCCAGCCGCCGCCACGCCGCCCTCCGTATCCACCCGCCCCGCGCCTTTATCCGGGATCTCGGGTCGAAAAACGGCATCTCGGTGAACGGCATTCCCTATTGGGGCGACAGCGGCCACCACATCGGCGGCGAACTCGAACTCCGGAGCGGCGACATCCTCGCCATCGGCACCACCACCTTTCAGATTAAGGTCGTCGACGACAAGGACGAGACGGTCGACAGCGGCTTTTATTCGGAAATCGGGTCGGGTTCCGTTTCGTTCCCTGACATTCCCGGCTACCGCCTCGAGCGGCACATCGGGTCCGGCGGCATGGGATCGGTGTTTTTCGCCCGCGATCTCCGGAACGGCGCCGAAGTCGCCATCAAGGTCGCCCTCCCCTGCATTATCGGGGACAACCATATCCGCCAGTCGTTTGTCCGTGAAATCAAGGTCACCCGTTCCGTCAGCCATCCGAACATCGTCCGCTTCCTCGATTCCGGGGTGGCGCCGAGCGGCATTGTCTACCTTGTCCTCGAATACATGAACGGCGGCTCCCTCGCCTCGCACCTGAAGACCCGGCCGAACTGGTCAATCCCTTTCAAGACCGCCGTCCCGATGATCCTCGGCCTGGCCCGGGCCATGGCCCATGTCCACAGCCTCGGCCTGGTCCACCGGGACATTAAGCCGCAGAATATCCTGTTCGCCGAGAGTGGCGGCAAGCTGGTGCCGAAAATCACCGATCTCGGCCTGGCCAAGGCGCCGAACGACGCCTTTCACGCCACACCCGGCCACGCCCTCATGGGCGCCGGGACCATGTCCTATATGCCGCCCGAACAGTTGACCGGTTTTCAACGGGCCGGACCGGCGTCGGACGTGTTTTCATTGGCCGCGACGTTTTACGAAATGCTCACCGGTTTCGTTCCCTACAATTTCACCCTTCGTGGCGACAATTACGACGTCATCGCCACCTGCGACATCACCCCCATTGCCGCCCGCCTTCCCGGCGTCGACCCCGGCCTGGCGGCGGTGTTCGACCGGGCCTTCCGGATACATCCGGCCGACCGCTTCCGGAATTGCGGCGAACTGCTGGACGCTCTCCGCCGGGCCTTGACGGAGTCGGCCTGACCCGGGAATACTGTACCGTCCGGTACAGAGACATGCCTTGCCCCCGACCGGCTGTTTGGCTATACTTGGTTCGTCTGTCACGTTTCTTTGGAATGTGAGCTGGAGGGCGGCATGGGTAATCGCAACGCGGCAAAGCATCTCATCCTGGTTGCCAGCATATTGATATGCTTTTTTGCCTATATGGGCTACCGGTTCCTCGGACCGGGCAGCCGGGACAACGTTGACGATGCCACCGTCGCCGCGCCGTCCGCCTCACCCCTGCCGGGCCTGACGCCGCCCGGCGGCGGCACCCTCTCGGACAACGATATCGACCAATGGGTTCCGTCCCTGGCCGGCGACGACCTCCCGCTCGAGACCGGGAACGGCCCGGTCGTCATGCCGCCGCCGTCCGGGTCCGGGTCCAGTTCCGGCGCCGCCACCGCTTCATCGTCGACGCCGCATTCCGGGGCCATTACCGGCCTCGTGCCGGGACCGCCCACGGACACGGCGGCGCCGCTCCGGCCGGCGACGTCGTCGTCGTCCGCTCCGACGAGCCTGCCGATTCCGCCGTCCGGCGCCACCGCCGCCACCGGCTCCGGTTCCATTCCGCCGTCACTGACGCCGCCCGGCTCCGGATCGGGGTCGGCCGCTTCCGGCTTTGGTTCCACAAGTACGTCCGGGAGCGGTTTTTCCACAGCCGACGACGACGATTCGGGCGACATCCCGTCCGCCGGCGACGGCTGGACCTCCCTGCCGTTCGACGACAATGGCGACGACGATTTCGCTTCCACAAATTCCCCCCCCGGTGTCACCCCGGCGGACAGCAGCACCAGCTTGGCCGGCGCTCCGATAACACCTCCCGGTACGTCACGTCCGGCCACTACGCTCCGGCCGACTTCGGCCTCGGCCGCCTCAGGATCGACCCCGGCGACCGCCGGCCCGTCCACCCCGGTACCGCCGGTCACCCGGCCGGGGAGCGCTACGGCAGCGTCCGGGACCAGCGTCGCCATGGTGCCGCCGGCGGCCACCCGGCCCGGCGCGACCGGACCGGCCGGGACGTCGGTGACCAGCCGCCCGCCACCGCCGGTGTCGGGGACGATGCCGTACGACCCGGAAGAGGATGAGGACGACGAACTGAACCTGTCCGGATCGGAGTCGCTCCGTATTTACGTGGTCCTGCCCGACGACACCCTGACGAGCATCGCCGCCCGGGAACTCGGCGCGGCGTCCCTGGCGGACAATATCTTCCTCCTCAACCGCGACGTCATCCCGGACCCGAACCAACTGATGGCTGGCTCGAAAATCCGCCTGCCGGTCCGGAACGCGCCCGGACGCGGCCCGGACGGCGACCCGTACCCGGTGCGGCGGCCGACCCAGGGCCTCGGCAATGTCCATACCGTCGCCAGAGGCGATACGCTGTCGTCCATTTCTCTCCAATACTACGGCACCAGCACGGCCTGGCGGCAATTGCACGAAGTCAACCGGAACATCATCCCGAACCCGAACCAACTGGTGGTCGGGATGGAACTGACAATTCCGCCGTTTGACGAACTGCCGCGCTGACGCATTTTAAAGCATTTTCAGAAATTCTGTGATAATCCGGGTTAGGCGCTGGAAGGATCGGTAGGGTGATTTTTCCGGTGGTTTGGAAAAAGCG
>JAJBTL010000193.1:0-2799 GCA_020860865.1 Planctomycetota bacterium
AAGCGTGACCGCTTCCCTGGCGATAGCGTCTTTTTCCGCCCGGTGCTTGTCTTTTTCATGGTTCAGGAGGTACGAGCCGATGGCGTTTTCCTCCCGGACGGGAGTGGCGCCGCCGTAGACCATTCGCACCTTGCCTTCGTCGGAAAGCTGCCGCAAATCGCGGCGCATGGTCATTTCCGACACGCCGACCTGTTCCGCCAGTTCGGCGACGCCCATAAATCCGCTGCGTCGCAGGAGAAGAAGTTCCTTCTCCATGCGGACCGCCAGGTTGCTGTTGGCCATACGGTTTGTGCTTTCTCTGTGGGGTTTTTCAACCGTTTACGCCCGAATTCCGGACGCGGAATCGCGGCGAACACGGAAAAACCAGGCTGCGCGGCACCAATCGGTCCGACCGGTAAGGTCCCGCCGACATGCACTGTCGGGAATGACCTCTACCGTGTTTAACCGGTTCTTCAAAGGTGCATCCTACCCCGCCGTCGGGTTGAAGTCCAGCCGCAATGCCGGCGAAGTCCCTCCGAAGTACCACGTCCCTTCAGCCTTTCAGAGCGGTACAAGGTATCGAATATGACTGACATATGGAAAACACAAAAATGAGGTAAAAGCACTGCGGCCGGCGGTCCAATGAGGCGATGGAAGAAGTGCGAAACCGGATGCCGGATGTTGTATTTCACGCGTTTATCGACAAAAAATCGAGAAAAAAGGGTCATGAAATTTATAAATCTGCTTGACATCCATCATTCATGTTGTAAGTTTACCACATATCCGCACGATTGCAAGTAAACCTTCCAAAAATATTTTCCTTCAGGAGTCTTCCATGCTTTGCACCCTCAACGAAGTCCTGCCGCACGCGAGAAAACACAAGTACGCCGTCACCGCCTTCGACATTGTTCCCGAAATTTTTCCCCGCGCCATTCTCGACCTTTGTGAACGGCGCCGTGCGCCTCTCATCCTCGCGGCGCTTGCCCACGACCTGGACGGTATCGGCCTCGACCATCTGGCCGGCGTCGTCAAGGCGCTGGCGCCGTCCTACACCGTGCCTGTTGTCCTTCATCTCGATCACGCGGACTCGTTCGACCTGGTCAAACGGTGCATCGCCGCCGGATTTTCATCAGTGATGTTCGACGGTTCGCATCTACCGTTGGCGGAAAACATCGCGGCCACCCGGGAGATTGTCCGGTACGCCCACGCCCGCGGCGTCACTGTCGAGGCCGAACTCGGTTTTGTCGCCGGGAACGATCTCGGCGGCACCAGCACCGGCGACGGCCGCCTCACCGACCCGGCCGAAGTGAAGGAATTTGTCGACAACACCGATGTCGACGCCCTTGCCGTTTCCATCGGCACCGCCCACGGCGTCTACGCCTCCAAGCCGAACCTTGACATTGCTCGCCTGAAGGAAATCACCGCCGTCACCGATGTCCCCCTCGTCCTCCACGGCGGATCGGGCACGCCTGAAGACCAACTGGTCCAGGCCATCAGAGCAGGTATTACCAAGCTGAACATCTACGCCGACATGCGCCTCGCCATGAACAGCCGCGTCACGGACGCCGCCGCCGCCGTTGCCGCCCGGGCCGATGAACTTCCGGACCGCGTCCTCGCGCCGCTCGTTGCCGGACTTCAGGAAGAGGCGGCAAAAAAGCTCGAACTCACCATGTGCGTCGACCGTTATTGACGCATTGCCCGAGAGTCGCCTCGCTCGGCCACTGCCACGCGTCCACACCCGGGGCAAGCGTGACCGCCGACGGCGATAGAAACCACCACATATAAATACGAGAGGAGACGCCAATGCGCGTTCTTGCCATAGCCGATGCCTTTATCCCCGCTCCGGTCATGGACGCCGGTTTCGCCGCCTTCCGCCGTGCCGGCCACGATGTCACCGTCCGCGAATGGCCTCACGCCGACATCGAAGCGCTTCAGACCGACAACCTGTTAATCGAACAACAGGGCGCCAACGCCCTCCAGCTTCCCGATGACCTTGTCCAGGATATCGCCGACTACGACATGCTTGTCGTCCAGTTCGCCCCGGTCGGCACGGCCCTGATCGAACGGGCGGCCCGGCTGAAATACATTGGCGTCCTCCGGGCCGGCCTGGAAAATGTCGACAGTGCCGCCGCCGCCGCCCGGAACGTCACCGTCATCCCGACGCCGGGCCGGAACGCCCGCGCCGTCGCCGAGTTTACCGTCGGCCTCATCCTCGGCGAAATCAAAAACATCGCCCGGAGCCACGCCGCCATGAAACAGGGCGTTTTCCGGAAGGAATATGTCAATACCGGCCAGGTGCCGGAACTCCTTGACAAAACCGTCGGCCTCGTCGGCCTCGGCCATATCGGTGGCCTTGTCGCGAAATTTCTCCAGCCGTTCGGCTGCCGCGTCCTCGTCCACGACCCGTTCCTCACCGACCTCCCGGCCGGACTCGAACGGGCGGAACGGCTAGACGATCTCCTCGCCTCCTCGGATATCGTCAGTCTCCACATGCGCCTGACCGACCAGACGAAAAACCTGATCGGCGCCGCCGAACTGGCGAAAATGAAACCGGCGGCGTACCTCATCAACTCCGCCCGCTCCGGCCTCATAGACGAAAGCGCCCTGGTCCAGGCGCTCGAAAACCGATCCATCATGGGCGCCGCCCTCGACGTGTTCGACAGCGAACCGCTCCCGGCCGGCCATCCCTTCCTCACCCTCGACAACGTCACCCTGACGCCGCACATGGCCGGCACCACCCGGGACGCCTTCGCCAATACGCCGAAGCTGTTTTGCGAACGCTTCCTCGCAAAAGCTGTTCTATAATGTAAATGAAAACAG
>JAJBTL010000193.1:2809-4805 GCA_020860865.1 Planctomycetota bacterium
CCCGGAAACGATGCCACGATGTCCGGTCGCGAACACGCGAACAATCGGAGCGCCTGATTTTTCGCTCCGAACTAGAGGAGTGACCAAAGGGAGATATCTTCCATGGAAAAACGCTATTATCTCGGCCTCGACAACGGCGGCACCATGACCAAGGCCGCCATCCTCGATATGGCCGAAGGCGCCATCATCGCCAGTGCCGGACAAAAGACCGCCATGATCATACCCGCCCCCGGCCGCACGGAAAAGGATTTGGAAGCGCTCTGGCGCGCCAACCTCGACATGATAAGGAAAGTATTGGCCGACACCGGCATCGCCGGCGACGCCATCGCCGGTATCGCCCTCACCGGCACCGGAAACGGGCTTTACCTCGCCGACGCAGACGGCCACCCGACCTACAACGGCATCGTCTCCACCGACACCCGGGCCGACACCTACGCGGCCGAATGCCGAAAAAGCGGTCGCCACAACAAGAACCTGCCGAAGACCATGAAGTCGATCTGGGGAGGACAACCGCCCATGCTTCTCCAGTGGCTCCGGGACAACGAGCCGGACGTTCTCCGCCGCACCCGGCACATCTTTCTCCTGAAGGACCTGCTCCGTTTCAGGCTGACCGGGGAGGCGTTTTTGGAAAAAACCGAAATGTCCGGCGCCCATCTCCTCAACCAGGAAACCGGCCTGCCGGACGAGGACATCCTCCGGAACTTCGACCTCCTGGACATCGTGGACAAGCTGCCGCCGCTCCGCGATTCATCGGATTGTTGTGGCCACGTCACTCCGACCGCCGCCGCCGCCAGCGGCCTTGCCGCCGGCATCCCGGTCTTCGGCGGCACCATGGACATCACCGCCTGCGCCATTGCCAGCGGCGTCGTCGACCAGAGCCTGGACAGCGCCATCGGCGGCACCTGGTCCATCAACCAGTACATCAGCCGCACCCCGGTCATCGAACCGGAACTGTTTATGGATTCCCTCTACTGCATGCCCGGCTGGCACCTCATCAGTGACGCCAGCCCGACCGGCGCCGGGAATCTCGAATGGTTCCTTGGCGGCCTCCTGGCCGACCAGGCCCGGCAGTGCGCCGAGACCGGCCGGTCCATATACGAGTACCGCGAAGCGCGCATCGCCGCCACCGGCCCTGAATCGCCGGTGGTGTTTGTCCCGTTCATCTTCAGTAACCATACGAACGGCACCGGTTCGGCCGCGTTCCTTGGCCTCCGAGCCGTTCACGGTCTCGACCATATGATCCGGGCGGTGTACGAGGGCGTCTGTTTTTCCCACCGTTACCATTTCGAACGGTTGCGCCGCTTCGGCGATGTGGCGGAAACGATCCGCCTCACCGGCGGCGCCGCCAAATCGGCCATGTGGCTCCAGATGTTCGCGGACATTCTTGGCCGTCCGGTGGAAACGGTCCACGGCGATGAACTCGGCATCATGGGCACGCTCATGACCGCCCTCGTGGGATCCGGCGCCTGCCGCGACTACGGCGAGGCGGTCGGGCGTTTGGTCCGCGTCAAGGAACGGGTCGAACCGAATCCGGCCCTGAAAGAAATCTACGAAGCGAAATACGCGCTCTACAAGGACGCCGTGGAAAGCGGCCTGTTACGGGCATAAAAACGTGTCTGGTTCATCCATGTCGAAACGAAAAAAGGGACCGCCGCCAGGCAGTCCCTTTTCTTCTCGAACCGGTAAATTTGAAGCATGCGCGGATGACGATTACAGCTTGTCCTTCGTCATGACGGTGACGCCGGTGTCCACGACGTCCTTCCCTTTGTAACCGGTGGTAAGGGCTTCTTTCGCCGCCTTCATTCCCATATAGCCCATGACGTCCGGGTTCTGGACCATGGCGCAGAGGAGGGCGCCGTCGCGGATAAGGTTCCGGATGGAGTCCGAGTTGTCGAAGCCGACGCCGATGACCCGGTTGCCGTCTTCCTGGATGGCGTTGCCGGTACCGGTGGTCGAGCCTTCGTTGGCGCCGAAGATGCCGACCACGCCCTGGATG
>JAJBTL010000411.1 GCA_020860865.1 Planctomycetota bacterium
GCATGTTCCAGTCCGTCAGGACCATGGACACGTCCGGATTGGCCTTGAGCTGGTGCAGACCCTCGATGCCGTCGCCGGCCTCGACAATATCTTCGTACCCGTTGGATTTGAGGATATTGGAAATTATGCGCCGCATTGTCGATGAATCGGCAACAACCAGGATCTTCATATTTCGCTTCTCCCGGGGTACCTAATTCTATGTCTTCGCGAATGTTCTGAGTCTGTGGGCGGTCGGGGCGGCGTCCAGTTGAAGCATGTCTCCACGCTCTCTGTGATTCTCTGGCGCCGGTACCGTCTTGACACGCCATGCCCCACGCTTTGCCGCTCTTTGGTCCATCAAAAAAACAGACCGTCTACCATGATATGGGAAACGGTTCCTTAAAGAAATGATACCACCGCATCGGTCACCATGTCAAGCGGAACTATTTTTTCAACCGCGCCCGTCTTAATGGCTTCCTTCGGCATGCCGAAGACGACGCACGACTTTTCGTCCTGGGCGATGCAGCGGGCGCCGGCGTCCTTCATGTTTTTCATGGCGTCGGCGCCGTCCCGGCCCATGCCGGTGAGCATGACGCCGATGGCGTTCGACCCGACGTGTTTGGCGAACGAGTTGAACAAGACCTCGACGGACGGCTTGTGCCGGCAGACAAGCGGGCCGTCCCTGGTCTCGGCCAGCCACTTCCCCGGACCCTTCTTGATGAGGAGGTGCATGTTGCCGTTCCCGATGATGGCGCGGCCGGCCTTGACTTCCATGCCGTCCTCGGCCTCGAGGACTTCAATCGGTGTCTGACGGTTCAACCGTTCGGCAAAGGCCTTGGTGAACGTGCCCGGCATGTGCTGGACAATCATGATGGGCGGGCAGTCCACCGGCATTTTCTCGAGGACCGTCTTCAGCGCTTCGGTGCCGCCGGTGGAGGCGCCGATGGCGATAATCTTATTCGTCTTTTTCCCCAGGGTGCGGCCGGTCGGCTTCGGCGCGCCGAGCTGCACCGGCGGGCGCCGGGTGGCGGCGGCGGCCTGGCCGTGCGCCGTCGGCTTCCGGAAGCGAACGAGGGAAGCGGCCTTGACCTGATCGATGAGCCGGGTCGAAAAATCGGCGAGCGCCCGTTCGTTCGTCAGGGCCGGTTTCTCGATAACGTCGACAGCGCCGATTTCAAGCGCCTCGAGGGACAGCGAACACCCTTTCGGCGTCAGCCCGGAGACGATGATGACCGGTATCGGGAACCACTCCATCAGCTTCCGGAGGAAGGTGATGCCGTCCATTTTGGGCATTTCGATGTCGAGGGTAATGACGTCCGGCCGGAGGGCGACGATCTTGTCGCGGGCGACAAAGGCGTCGGGCGCGGTGCCGATGACCTCGATGGAGGCGTCCTTCGTCAGTTCCCGGGTGAGAACGTTGCGGACAACGGAAGAGTCATCGACAACCAACACTTTGATTTTAGCCATCGGAGTATGCCTTTTATACCAAAGCCACTGTAACTTTCGGGAAACGTATATCCCAAGCCTGAAGCGCGCATGGAGGTTAGGGTCAAATAATCGAATTTTCAGCGCACTTCAGTATATCAAACGCGTGGACCGGAAGGGGGACCCCTCGATGTATTGGTCATTCCGGCGCACGGCACGAACGGCGCAAGGAACTGCGGCAGCCATTGGCGATACTGCCATGGGCGCGCCGGTCACCTGCCTGGCTGGAATACAATACGGGCAGCACGGGCCTAAAGCTGCTGGAGGTCGAACGTTCTGAATATGCTCACAGTTGTCGCCCCATAATTTATACCCATGGTAACAGGTTTGTAAGGATCAATTCTTGCCGCATGCCTGTTCTTGTACCGAAAGTTTCTCCGATAAAATCGGTGGCATGAACAGCCTGTCCCATTCGGCGGGGGTTGGCCACGGTTGTTTGTATTGGGAGGGATGGTTGTGTGTCCGCGCCGGTACAGCGATTTTGAAGTCAGACTGGAGCGCTGTGGTGTGGCACATCCATATTGAAGAGGAAAGTGACCTTGCGGTCGGTAGGCGGCGGCGTGTGCGTCGCGATGCGTCCAGGGAAGAAAAAAGAACGTCGAACATTTTAGTCGGCGTGGCCGTCTACTTGGATATCATCACCGTGATCGGCTTCAAGAAAAAAGAATTCGCGAAATTTAGAAATTGAAATGGGCACGGAGTAATAACGCAGGGCGGAGGTACAAAAGAAAAACCGCCCCGGGAGCCGGGGCGGTGGTGGAGCGAAAAAGACCTCCATCGCAATGCCGCATGGGGGATGGAATTTCTGAACCCGCAGGCTCAGGTGGGTGCCGCACCGCAGTCGTGAGTCTCGGCTTTGTACCACAGCCTTTGCCCCGAGCTTCGGTATATTGGCCCCCATTAGAAAAGGAGTCGGTTCGAGAAATATCTCCATTGCGAACATGACAGAGGTCAATTCTCATAATACCTGAAACAACGGCTTTGTCAACATCTATAAAAGTTTTAATCGGTGTTTTCGTAGAAAAAACGGCCTTTTTTCAGCCTCGCCGCGATTCGCCTAGAACATGACAAGAAACCGGAACAGCCCGACAAGGTAGACGACAAGCGATCCAACGGTGCCGAGAAGGAGCACGGAAAAGCCGGTGAACAGGCCGCCCCGGCCAAGGCTCACCGTCGCCAGAAACAGGGCGGCGATGTTAAAGGGCAACCCGATAAGAACGGTAAAGGGAATCTTCGACCCGAGCGCCAGCCAGGCCACGGCCAGGCACAGCCAGGTCGCCACCACCGGCGGTTTCGGGAGCGGCCGCGACGAATCCGAGTACGACGAAAACCCGAACGACATCCCGCCGCCTGGCGTGGAAAACTGCTCGTAGGAAAACTGCGGACCGCCTATCCGTTCCGTCTCCACCTGCTGTACCGAATCGTCTGGCGCGGCCGGGAGCGAGTCTTTTCCCATAGTGCCGGCGGCATCGTCCATAGATAATCATCCTTTTATTGAGGGCCTCGAAAGGTATTGTCAAATTCGCCGCACCATCCTTTACCCTGAAGTAAACGCTATTGAACGAGGCGAAACGCAACGGATGCGCGGGCGACAACGGACAGTTCAGGAGTGTGAGGCACTGTTACACCACGGCACCGTCACCCAGGAGGCACCACCATGTCCCAAACACCACCACGCGACCCGAGGGAAATATTCCCGATTGACGATCCGGAACTGCCGCCGTTCGACGCCGACATCGTCGCCGAAGACATCGAAGCCGGCTATGATATCCAGTCGAACGCTTCGCGGCAACCCATGTCCCGCGATCACGCCAGTTCGGTTCAGGACGAAGCGGACAACATGCTCGACTGAATCGCGACGGGAAAAAGTCCAGCACGCGAAAAACGGCTGTAATGAAAAGGGCGTCCCCCGCGCGGGGGACGCCCGGTTGGTTGAACGGAAATCCGTTGACGAATGTTCTAGCCGCCAAGCAGGGCCAGAACATTCTGGGCAGTCATGTTGGCGCTCTGAATCTGCCGGAGGCCGGAATTCTCGAGAAGCTGGCTCGCCGTCAACTGGGTAATCAGTTCGGCGAAGTCGGCGTCCCGGATGCCACTTTCGGTGCGCGTCGTGTTTTCAAGCGCCACCGCCAGGTTGTTGTAATTGGTGTCCAGGGTATTCGCCTGGTAGGCGCCGATATTGGCCCGGCCGGCCGAGACGTCGGCGATGGCCTGGTCGATAATTTTCAAGGCCAGTTCCGGATCCCGGTCGAGCGATGCCGCGCCGCCGCCGTACAGGTCGTTCAGGCTGTAGCGTTCGCCATTGTGTTCAACCGTGCCGAGGCTGGCCGGGTTATAGTTTCCGAGGGACACTGTTTGCCGGTCCTGGCTGCCGCCGCCTTCACCGAGTTGGAGCTGCATGCCGCCCTTGACCTGGTTCAGGCTGGCGTCCCGGGCCGTATCGGCGTTGGTCAATTCGTCCTGGTCGTAGCCGGTCTGGGCGATGGACGTGTTGTCCACGGAGCCTTCGGTAAAACCGATTTTCGCGCTGGCCGAACCGGAGACGCTCGCTTCGAGGCCGTTTGTCCGCACTTCCTGGCCGTTGACGGTGAGGGTGGCGTCCTGGCCCATATCGACGGCTGTCCGACCTTCACTGGCAAAGCCGTCGCCACTCAACTGCTGGACCCGTACCGCCGCATTCGAGCCGTATTCCTGGGAGGCGAGGCGGATACTGGTGGACCCGTCGCCCTGGTCCCGGAAGGCATAGGCATTGACGCCGGTCGAATCGGCCATGGAATTGATTTGCTCCGCCATTTCCTCGACAGACGTGCCTTCGGCGAAGGAGAACGTGTGGCTGCCATTTTGGCCGGTGACGGTGAATTCCTGCCGTTCACTGATGGTGGCGCCGCCGAAGTCGGCCTCGAGGTGCGCCCGTTCGGCCTGGTTTTCCTGGCCGCCGGCATAGTTGACGTCCACCTGGTTGGTGCCGGTAGTGGAGTTAACCCGGGTGTTACTGGAGTCAATGATTCCGGACGGGTCCGACGTCTCGTAGGTGAAATCGCGGGTGCCGTCCAGCAGGTTCGTGCCGGCGTAATTGGTCGTCGACACCACCCGGTTGATGATGGAGAGGGCGGAGTTCATCTGCATCTGGTCGGCGGTGGTCTGGGCGCCGGTGGTGACGCCCGAGTTCAACGCATGGATAGCGAGGCCGCGCATTTGGGTGAGCATGGACGAGACGCTGCCGAGGCCGCCCTCGGCGATGCTCATCATATTGTTCGCTTCCTGCGTGTTCCGCATGGCCCGGTCGATCCCGCTCATCTGCGACCGGAGCATTTCGGAAATTATCAACCCGGCCGGATTGT
>JAJBTL010000024.1 GCA_020860865.1 Planctomycetota bacterium
TGCGGGAGTGGATCAAATCTTTCGGCCGTGAACGCATCGACGCTGTTCTTTCGAATAACGACAGCATGGCTCTCGGCGCTCTCGACGCCCTGAAAGAAGCCGGAATCAACGACGTCATCGTCATGGGAGTCGACGGCCTGCAGGAAGCGCTTGACGAAATCGAAGCCGGTCGCATGGCCGGAACCGTCCTCCAGGACCCGAATATGCAGGGTCGCGGTGCTGTCCGCATCGCTGTCAACGTCCTCAAGGGTGAACCGCAAACGCAAAACAACATTCTGCCGTCCGAACTCATCATGAAGGAAAACCTGAACCAATGCCGCTAATGGGGCGGTCGATGTCGAAATACAACGGGACTTTTTCGGTATGGCCATTTTTTTGCATTATCGATTAATTCCATCAACACCTTGTAAAAGGCATAGTTAAAAGATTTTCAAAAAGAAACTGGAATAATAGTGGATTGTTGATAAAATTCTTTTACTATGCCGGATGGACAGGTGTGTGGACCCGTACCGACTCCGGTTTCCTTTACAATATCCATGACAAGGACGCGAGCAATGTTTGAAAACAGCACGGTATATCTTGGCATCGCCCCGATCGGCTGGACCAACGATGATATGCCCGACCTCGGCAAGGAAATCTCGTTCGAGCAGTGCATCAGCGAAATGGCTGAAGCCGGATTTAGCGGTACCGAAGTTGGCAACAAATACCCCCGTGACCCGGCCGTCCTCAAGGAAGCGCTGGCCGCCAAGGGCCTCCGCATCTGTAACGCCTGGTTCAGCTCGTTCCTTACCACCAAGCCGTACGAGGAAACCGAGGCCGAGTTTATCAAGCAGGCCGATTACCTCGCTGCGGTCGGCTCCAACTGCATCGGCGTGTCCGAACAGGGCCACAGCATCCAAGGCCAGATGGAAACAGCCATTTTCGACAACAAGTACATCATGAACGAAGATGAATGGCGGCTCCTGACCGGCGGCCTGGACAAGCTTGGCGCCATCGCCAAAGACAAGGGCTTCAAGCTCGTTTATCATCACCATATGGGCACCGTTGTGCAGACCCGGGCGGAAACGGACCGGCTCATGGCCGAAACGAATCCCGACGTGGTCGGCCTCCTGTTCGATTCCGGTCACTTCGCCTACTGCGGTGAAGATCCCCTCGCCGCCCTCAAGGCCCATATCGGCCGCGTTCGCCATGTCCACCTGAAAGACATCCGCCCCGCCATCGTGAAGCAGGTCAAGGATGAAAAGTTGAGCTTCCTGAAAGGCGTCCGGCTTGGTGCATTCACCGTTCCGGGCGACGGCGCCATCGATTTCACGCCGATATTCCAGTCACTTTCCGACGCGGGCTACAACGGCTGGATGCTCATCGAGGCCGAGCAGGACCCGGCAGTGGCGATACAGCTCGAATACGCCAGAAAGCGGCGGAAGTACATCAAAGAAAAAACCGGCCTGTAAAGAGCTAATTGTTTGGACAAACCGTCATTCCGCTTGGGGTGACGGTTTTTTTACCACCCACTGCCCCCGGAGCGCCATGTCTTACAACTCCGCGTCAACCGGATTCAATCGGGGCTCGATCTGGTGCGCCTTATAATGAAATCGTTCACCATTAACCATTACTTAATATTTTCCTCGACACATCCCCAATAATCGCAGTTATTTGACACATAAACTTAATTTTTCAGTAAAATCACTTTACCAAAAAAATCTATAGGTTATACTGAATACTACCTGACAGTCGATGGACGAAATTTTATGGCGATATTTCTGCCTTCGGTAGTTTTAAAGAACTTTTTAAGAATTTTACTTGCAGATATCCCGTGACTGGTTACAATAGATGTAGCCAGACCAAATTCCTCTTAGGAGAACCAAGCATGAAGAGAGCGAAGATTGGCCTTATCGGCCTTGGCAGGCAGGGCGAACAGCATGCGATTAACCTGGCGACCCGGGTTCAGGGCGCCGACCTCGTCGCTATTTGCGACATGAACGAGGCGAAGCTGAACGAAGTCGCCGACCGCTACGCGATTCCGAACCGCGTAAAGACTTTTGAAGAACTGGTGGCTATCAAGGAACTGGACGCCATCGCCATTATTTCGCCTTCGGTCTTCCATGCCAAGCACATTGAACTGGCTCTGGCCGCCGGCAAACATGTTTTCTCCGAGAAACCCCTCGGCGTCACCATGGATGAATGCGTCGCCACCAAGAAGGTGGTTGAACAGTATCCCGACCGCCTCTTCATGCTTGGCTTTATGCGCCGTTTCGATGCGTCGTACCGGTACGCCCAGCAGAAAATCGCCAACGGCGACATCGGCCGCGTCGTCCTGTTCCGCGCCTACAGCCAGGACCCGATCAAATACATCAAGGGCGCCATTGCCTATGGTCCGACGTCCGGCGGTCAGTTCCTCGACATGTCGGTCCACGACATCGACCTCGCCCGCTGGATGGTCGGTTCGGAACCGGAAGAAATGTGGGCCATTGGCGGTTGCTACGCCTATCCGGAATTCGGTTCGTATAAGGACGGCGACAACGTCTCCGCCCTCATGAAGTTCAAGGACGGCGCAATGGGCTTCCTCTTCGCCGGCCGCACCGCGAACCACGGCTACAATATTGAAACGGAAATCATCGGCACCAAGGCCACGCTCCGCATTGCCAGTGTACCCCAGGCCAACCTGGTGGAAATCCTGGACGAGCACGGCGTGCGGAAGGAATGCCACGACAATTTCCTCGAACGCTTTGAACTGGCCTACGTCAACGAGATGCAGGAGTTCGTTAACTGCCTGAACGAAGGCCGCAAACCGCCGGTCGGCGTTGAAGACGGTTACCGCGCCTCCCTCGTCGCCTACAAGTGCCGGGAAGCGTTTGAAACCGGCAAGCTTGTTACCACCGGTTTGTAGGATTTGCCGGATGGCCCAGGCAGTATAACGATAGATCACTAATCCATTGGTACTTCGGGGTTGTAGATATTTGCCGGGGCTTTTCCTCGGCATCACAATGCTCGAAGCTGTTCCGTTCCTGGTCGTCGTTGGTTGAATGGCGGTTTTGTTTTTCGTGATGTAAATAACGGACATCACGCCGAGTACAGTGTGACGTAGTCTATAGACGGCATGGCCAGGTACAAGGACGGCCTCACTTTTTCAGCGCGTGTTTTGGCAGGTTTCGCATATCTTCCATAGGAGAAAACGATGGCGGAAGTACTTAAGTATTTTCTGAACAACAAGTATGTCGAGTCCAAGACCGACAAGTTCTACGATGTCTACAACCCCTCCACAGGCGAACTGCAGGCCAAAATGCCCCGCTGCACCCCGGCCGAAGTCAAAGAAGCGGTTGAAGCGGCCCACAAAGCCTACGCCGGCTGGTCGGCCACGCCGCCCATTCGCCGCGCCGAAGTCCTCTTCAAAGTCCGTGACCTCCTCGAAAAGCACATGGACGAACTGACCATGCTCTGCGCCAAGGAACACGGCAAGAACTGGGCCGAATCCCAGGGCGACATCCTGAAGGCCAAGGAAGCCACCTCCCACGCCACCGGCATCTGCAACCTCATGATGGGCGACACCCTCATGGACGCGTCCAAGGGCTATGACACCTGCCTGTACCGTGAACCCCTCGGCGTGTTCGTCGGCCTCTCCCCGTTCAACTTCCCGGCCATGATCCAGATGGGCTGGATGGCACCCCTCTGCCTCGCCGCCGGTAACACCATGGTCCTCAAGGTCGCCGGCGCCACCCCGATGACCGCCCTCCGCATCGCCGACCTCTACCGTGAAGCCGGCCTCCCGGAAGGCTGCCTGAACGTCTTGTCCTGCGACCGCTCCGGTGTTCCGGAACTGATCCAGAACGAAAATGTTCGCGGCGTCAGCTTTGTCGGCTCCACCTCGGTCGGCCTCCACATCTACTCGACCGCCTCCGCCGCCGGCAAGCGCGTCCAGTGCCTCACCGAAGCCAAGAACCACGCCCTCGTCCTCAACGATGCCGCCCTTGAACGCACCGCCGCCGGCGTCATCAACGCCGCCTACGGTTGTGCCGGCGAACGCTGCATGGCCCTCCCTGTCGTCGTTGTCGAAGAAGGCATCGCCGACAAGTTCGTCGCCAAGGTCGTCGAACTCGCGAAGAACCTCAAGGTCGGTCCGGCCTACGAGAAGGACACCCAGCTCGGCCCGGTTTACTCCGCCGATCACCGTAAGGACGTCACCGCGTGGATCGAAAAGGGCATCGAAGAAGGCGCCAAGCTCGTCCTCGACGGCCGCGAATGCACGGTCCCGGGCTACGAAAAAGGCTTCTACATGGGTCCGACCATCTTCGACCACGTCACCGAAGAGATGTCTGTCGGCCGCGAGGAAATCTTTGGCCCCGTCCTCTGCATCAAGCGCTGCAAGTCGTTCAACCACGGCCTCAAGATCATGAACGACAGCCGCTTCGCCAACGGTTCGGTCATCTACACCCAGAACGGCTTCTACGCCCGCGAATTCGCCCGCCACACCCACGGCGGCATGGTCGGCATCAACGTCGGCATTCCGGTTCCGGTCGGCTACTTCCCCTTCGCCGGTCACAAGCAGTCGTTCTTCGGCGATCTCCACTGCCTCGGCAAGGACGGCATCCGCTTCTACACCGAATCCAAGGTCGTCACATCCCACTGGTTCGACGAAGAAGAAATAAAGAACACCAAGGTCTCCACCTGGGACGGGACCATCTAGTCCACTGCCTCCCACGAGTCTTTATAGCATTATGGTACGGGTTCGCCGATCGGCGAACCCGTTTTTTCACGTGTAGATCAACTGACTGACCCGTTCGATTGGACAGAGAT
>JAJBTL010000298.1 GCA_020860865.1 Planctomycetota bacterium
GTAAAAGTTGAATCCCTCGCGGATTCTTAAAAATAATTCAGACAGAACCTAGAATGCTTTATTCAAGAAAAAGGAGAATGTGATGGCAGGTACGAAGATTGCAATTCTGGGCGGCGGCAACGGCGGACACATGGCGGCGGCGGATATGAAGTTGAAGGGGCACGAGGTGCGCTTGTATGAAATGCCCGCCTTCAAGCACAACCTGGCGGAAGTTTTCAGGACAAAAACAATCGAGGTGACCGGCACCATCAGGGAAAAAGTCGTGGTGGACATGGTGACCGACGATATCGACGCCGCCATCGACGGCGCCCGTTATATCCTCATCATGACACCCGCCTTCGCCCACGAAGACTATGCCAAGCTTCTCAAGGGAAAGGTGAAGAAGGACCAGGTGCTTGCCATCTTCCCCGGCGCTTTTGCCGCGCTTGTGTTCCGGAACGTTTTCGGCGAGGCCTATTGTCCGGTCATTGCCGACGTCAACAACCTTCCCTACGACACCCGGATTCTGGCGCCGGGCCGGATAGCCCTTTTCGGTCGGAACAAGGTGAATATCGCCTTTCTTCCCGCCGCGGCCGCCGACGACCTCGTCGAAGAAATGCGCCGCGATCTCTTCCCCTTCGAGAAGGTCTACCGGGACGTTCTCGAATGCGGCCTGAGCATTGTCAACCCGGCCCTCCACTCCGGTCCCTGCCTCTTCAACATTAGTTCGATAGAACGTCCCGACGTCAACTTCTACCTCTATGAACACGGCTTTACCCCGTCGGCGGCCAAACTCGACATCGCTCTGGACAGCGAACGGAAGGCCATCGGCAAGAAACTCGGCTACAACCTTACCCCGATTGAAGACTTCAGCGGCCTCCGGGAAGGCTATGCCTGGCAGGAACTGTACCAGGCCACCCACGGCAGTATCGCCCTCACACCGATCTGCGGTCAGAACGACATCAACAACCGCTACCTCACCGAAGACGCGCCGTACGGGCTGGTTCCCTGGAGCGCCATCGGGAAGCAGGTCGGAGTGGCGACGCCGATAATCGCCGCGGTGGTGAACATCTACAACATCATCCACGAGACCGACTGGTGGACGCGGGGGAACGGCGTCGCCAAGTTCGGCCTCGACGGCCTGGACCAAACGTCCCTGTCCAACTTTGTCAAAACCGGAAAAAAATAAAAAACGCATGATGGACATCCCGGGCATGGAGGCGAGTGCATAACAGCGCATGAAACAGTGCGATTTTCCAGGTGAGACCCCGGAGGCGTGGCGGCGTTCACCCGGCTATTTCACGATTATTCTTGCATTGTTTTCACTCCCTCCTCAAGCTTGGTATGCCGTCCCTGGAAAAGGTATGACATTATGAAAAAGGCATACAGCACGGCCACCGTGATCAACCTCGCCGGCGCGATGATCGCATACCTCATCGGATCCGGCTTCGCTTCCGGACAGGAATCGCTGCAATTCTTCACCGCCTACGGAACCTGGGGCTGCCTCGGGGCGGGGGTGTGTGCGGGTTTGATTTACCTGTTCTTCAGCACCACCATCATGGAGGACGGACGAAAACTTCAGTTGACCCAATCCAACGATATCTTCCGCTATTATTGCGGGCGCTATTTGGGGACGTTCTACGAATGGTACACGCCATTTTTCCTCTTCCTCGTTTTTGTCGTGATGATATCGGGCGCGGGAGCGATATTGAACGAGTATTACGGCCTGCACCCGCTGGTGGGGCGGGCGATAATGGCGGGGCTGTCCCTGGCGGTGGTCCTCCTCGGCCTCAACCGGATGATTGACATTATCGGGAAAATCGGACCGATCATCATCATCTTCGGCATTATCGTCGGCCTGGCCAACATCTTCCTCTCCCACGACGGTTTCGCCACCGCCGATCAAACCCTGGCGGCCATCGAGGTGAACCGGGCCGCCCCGACCTGGTACCTTTCCGGCATTATCTTCGCGGCGTTCGGCTGCATCCTGGCCGCTCCGTTTCTCGCCCGCATCGGCGCCACCACCAGGTCCACCACCGAAGCGCGGTTGGGCGGCGGGCTGGGAGCGGTTACCTTCATTATCGCCTGCATGGTCATGGCTTACGGTTTGATGGCAAGCATTGGCGATATTTATGCCCGGAACGTCCCCGCCCTCATCCTCGCGGACAAGATGTTCCCGGCGGTCGGCATTCTTTTTTTCCTCATCCTTTTCGGCGCCGTCTTTTCCACCGCCGTTCCCATGCTGTGGTTGACATGCAATCGTATTTCCACCGACGAGAGGAGCGGGAAATTTCGCCTCTCGGCGCTCGTCCTGACCCTCATTGCCTTCTTCGGCGGGCAACTGCCCTTCGCCACCCTGGTCAACACCATCTATCCCTTTACCGGCTACCTTGGCATTCTTCTGATTGTCTGCATCGGCGTTCGAAGCGTGCGGAGTACCGTGGCGGATACGGAAACGGTTGAGGTGAATGATGAAGTTTTGGAACGGCAGAGATGAAATGTGCCACTTTGTTGTCTTTGAAATAAAGAACGGCTCTGACGGGATGGACATGCGTGTCCATTCCGTTTTTTACTAAATGCTCTCAATCTGATTCATCGTCAATCCGGATCGCGGAAGTTCGGTTTGTACGGTCCCATCCGGGCGGTGCCTTTCATTTCTTTTTTTCCGCCGGTACATGAGCATGTCGGCTTTTTGGAGAAGGGCGGGCGCGTCCTCGCCGTCGCGGGGATAGAAGGCGGCGCCGAAGCTGGCCGACACCCGGACCGATACCACCGTGTCCGGACTGCCCGTCACCACCATCTCCAGGCGTTTTCCGAGTATTTCCAGAATGCGCGCCAGCCTCGTCTCGGTGACGTCTTCGAGGACGAGGACGAATTCGTCGCCGCCGACCCGGCCGACATGGCCGTGATCGCGGACGCTGTCCTGGAGAATCTCCGCCGTTTTCTTGAGAACCTGGTCACCCTTTTCGTGGCCGTGGCTGTCGTTGACCAGTTTAAACCCGTTCAGGTCCATGTAGAGGAGGACGAACGAGCCGCCGCTCCGGCGCTTCTCCGCCACCACCCGGTCGAGCGCCTTCAAGGTGGCGCGGCGGTTCGGCAGTCCGGTCAGGCCGTCCGTCATCGCCATCGTCTCCATGAGCGTCTTGACCTGGCGAAGGTTGAGGTAGAAGTAATACAGGGTGCAGACGAGGAGGGTGACGAGGCACAGGCCGGCCACGTACAGCCACGACTGTATCACGTCCATCCGTTCGGGCACCCGGTGCACCACCAGGTCCCAGGTGACGTTCTTGACCGTGAGGCGCTGGCGGACAGGGTCGCGGCTTTTCAGCGCTCCCCGCGACCAGAGGACGCGGACCGTCCCGTCGCCGACGCTGGTGAGGGCGACGGCGTAGCCGTAATTTTCCACGCCGCCGAGGAACGTCGCCTCCATGACTCTCCCGAGAGAGAGGAGCATTGTCACCGCGCCCCACGGTTCGCCGTCCAGCGTCAGCGGGTGGCAGCCGTAGAGGTAACTGTCGCCGTCCATTCCGGAAAACGGTCGGGACAACTTCGCCCGGTTTTTGTTGATGACATCGCGGGTCGTCCGTTCGGCGTCGCCATTCGGTATGACGTCGTCGACCGATCCGGGCGAATCGTCCTCCGTAACGGCGGCGGCGACGATGCCGTCCGGCGCGGCATAGACCGCCACCACGTCCGGAGCGCCGGTGAAGACGGCGGCGGCGGAGAGAAAACGGTCGAGGCCGCCTCCGTCCTCCTGGATGATGTCGGCGAGGTCGGCAAGGGCGTTGAATCGGCCGTCCAGGACGGTGGTGATGCGCCCGGCGGCGTGGCGGGCGACGAAGCGCTGGCGTTCCCGTTCGGCCTCGATCCGTTCGTTTCGCATGGCAATAATGACGACCAGGAGGAGGAAGAGGAGGGTCATGACCACGATGACGACGGTTATAGCCAGGCGTGAAGTTTTTGATACCTCTTCCGCGCGTTTTTTCATAACCGCTCCAGGCAATGGACCAAGTGCGGCGCACGCTACCCATGAGAGTGTAAATACGAATGCCGTGGAGCAAAAGCCGATCCGCGCCCGGACGGCTCCCGTCCACCCACTCTCCACCCCCATACTACCAGTATAACGTATAAACTATATTTCCGTGGGAAATTACCGGCCGGGAACATCGTGAAGGAGGGCCGGCGTCAGGGGATAGAAATAGGTGGGGCAGGGGTTGTTTCGCAAGGCATTTCGGGGAGTTTCAGAATGACAGCCGTCATGGGGTTTTGCGGTATCTGCCTTCTCCTGGTCCTTGGTAAAATCATCCGGACCTTTATTCCGCTTCTTCAGCGTTTATATTTGCCGGCCTCGGTTATCGGCGGCCTTCTCGGCCTGGTCCTCATCAACACTATCGGGAGCGGCATATCGTCCCGCTGGTATTCGTCGTGGAGTTCATTGCCGGGGTTTCTCATTAACATCGTTTTCGCCGCCCTGTTTATCGGCGTCGACACCCGAGGGACCAAGCGGATATGGAAGCTGGTGGCGCCGCAGGTCTGTTTCGGCCAAATAACCGCCTGGGGGCAGTATGTGGTCGGCTTCGGCCTCGTCCTCGTCGTTCTCGGTCCGCTGTTCGGCGTTCCGGCGGTGTTCGGGAACCTTATGGAAATTGGGTTCGAAGGCGGTCACGGCACCGTCGGCGGCATGACGCGGGCGTTCGAGGATTTCGGCTTTATGGAAGGCGCCGC
The DNA here is from genome assembly GCA_020860865.1 of Planctomycetota bacterium. Taxonomy (GTDB): domain Bacteria; phylum Planctomycetota; class SZUA-567; order SZUA-567; family SZUA-567; genus JAJBSZ01. Next base: position 4,705 of record JAJBTL010000298.1, read on the forward strand.
CCTCGGCTACACCATCGCCACCATCGGCATGATCTTCGGCATTGTCATCGGCATGATATTTATCAA
>JAJBTL010000111.1:0-1667 GCA_020860865.1 Planctomycetota bacterium
GCCGGATAGGGAGAGAAAATGGATGTAGATCTCGATTGTCTCCAAATAATAAAAAAAATCATTTGGGGTGTTCCCATGCTCGTTCTGCTCATGGGCACCGGCTTGTTGTTGACCATCCGCGTCAATGTGTTGCAGATCACCAAACTGCCCATGGCCTTGAAGCTCATCTTTACCGCGCCGAATGAAGGCGAAGGCGATGTCAGCAGCTTCAAGTCGCTCTGCACAGCACTTGCCGCCACCATCGGCACCGGCAATATCGTCGGCGTCACCACCGCCATCGCCGCCGGCGGTCCCGGCGCCTTGTTCTGGATGTGGGTGGCGGCGTTCTTCGGCATCGCCACCAAATACGCCGAAGGCCTCTTATCCATCAAGTACCGCATCGTCGACGCCAAGGGCGAAATGTCCGGCGGCCCGATGCGCTATATCGAACTCGGCATGGGCGCGAAATACAAACCGCTCGCCAAGCTGTTCGCCTTGTTCGGCGCCGCCGCCGGCATCATGGGTATCGGCACCACCACCCAGGCCAATTCCATCAAGGACGCCCTCCAGGGATCGTTCGGTATAGACCCGGTGTGGTCCAGTTCGATTCTCGCCCTCGTCGTCGCTCTTGTCGTCCTCGGCGGCCTGAAGTCCATCGCCACCGTGTCGTCGGCCGTGGTGCCGTTCATGGCTGTCGTCTACTTCCTGTTCGGCTCCGGTATCGTCCTTATGCACTGGAATCAAATCCCGGCCGCGTATGACCTTATCGTCGCGTCCGCCTTCAACTGTCAGGCAGCCATCGGAGGGTTTGGCGGCGCCTTGTTCGCCAATGCCATACGAAGCGGGGTCGCCCGAGGCATCTTCTCGAACGAAGCCGGCCTCGGTTCCGCGCCCATCGTCTCCGCCGCCGCCACCACCAAATGGCCGGCCGAACAGGGTCTCATTTCCATGACCGGGACGTTCCTTGACACCATGGTCGTCTGCACGATTAGCGGCCTGTCCATCATCCTGACCGGCGTCTGGCAAGGCCCGCACCAGGGCGCCCGCATGACCCAGGAAGCCTGGTCGTCCGTGTATCCCTTGGCCGGACCGCACATTATGACGGTTTGCCTGACCCTTTTCGCCTTCACCACCATCCTCGGCTGGGCTTACTACGGCGAACGCTGCATGTCGTACCTCCTCGGCATCAAGGCCACCCTGCCGTACCGTATCGCCTATGTCATCGTCGTCGGCATCGGACCGTTCCTGCCGTTGGCATTTGTCTGGACCCTGGCCGACATAACGAACGGGCTGATGGCGTTCCCGAACCTTATCGCCCTCGTGTTCCTGTCCGGCGTGGTAGCGTCCGAGACCAAGATATACTTCAAACACCTGGCCGACGAAAAGCGCAAGCGGGACGAACGGAATCGCTAACCGATTCCGGTTCATTGACTTCTGGAAGGAGAAACGCCAATGAAACGAGCCGCCCTCGCCGGTGTTCGGATCACTCACGGCCCGTCGGACTGGCAGATACTGCAGCGGCGCCTCGACAATACGGTGGATATCCCCATCGGCGGCACCTGGCTCGATCCGAGCGAACGCATGGGCCTGGTCGAAATCCGCATTGTCGATGAACGCTTCCAGCGCCCGCCGGCCGAACACCTCGCTTGGCACCAGGCCGACACCAGCCCGGACCGCCCCTGGCGGCA
>JAJBTL010000111.1:1677-4760 GCA_020860865.1 Planctomycetota bacterium
GGGCCGTACCGGCTGGAAACGCGCCTCAAACTCGAAGGCGACGCCTGGCGTTTCGCCGGCGACCAGCTCGTCCACCTCGGCGTCGGCGATCTGTGGATTATCGCCGGGGACGACAACGCCCTCGGCTTCGGCCACGGTTCCGTTGAGGACCCACCCGAGTTCGGCGTCCACATGTTCAGGAAAAACGAGCGCTGGTCATTGGCCGGCCATCCGATTCACGATACGACCGGCCTCCGGAACGCCCGGTATTTCTCCAGTGGCGCCGCCGGCCATTCGCCGTGGCTCACCTTCGGCCGGCTGGTCCGCCGGGAGACCGGCCTCCCGATAGGCCTTATTCCGGCCGGGCAGGAGGGAACATCCCTCGAAATGTGGCACGCCAGGAAAAAGACCATGCCGTCCCCTGCCCTCGACAACCTGGCCAGCCTTATCTGGACGGCGACGTCACTCTACGACTTCGCCAATTTCAGCCTCCACGACGGCGGCCCGCGCCTCATTCCGAAACCGGAGACGCCTCCCGGCATCGTCGCCGGCTGCGTCTGGTACCAGGGCAATGCCGATTGCCGCCGGGAAGGCGCGGCGGCGGCCTATGGTCAAGCGTTCAAGGATTTTATCGCCCGGCTCCGCCTCGTCCTTGAGTCGCCGCACCTCCCGGTCGTGGTCTGCCAGTTGAACCGGGTTATCGGCGTGTCGAAACCGGGTGAGTCCGCACTGTGGGGATTGGTCCGGGAAGCCCAACGGGCGGCGGCGCACGATGTGGACAACGTGGCGGTGGTGCCGACCCTCGACGCCGGCCTGTCGGACGGTATCCATAATTCCGCCAGCGGCAATGTCATCGTCGGCGAACGGGCCGGCCGCGCCGCTTTGGGTCTGGTCTATGGGAAAACCTCGCCGTGGAAATTCCCGGACTTCAAGGACGCCTGGTTTCTGGAGGGGGATCGGAGCAAGGGGATGGTGGAATTCGCCAATGTCTCCGGCGAACTCAGGCCCGTCGCCGGCGAAGTGTCGTCCCTCATAATCGGCGACGCCGACGGCGGCGCCCCCATACGGAAAGTGCGTCTGGCCGGTCCCAATGCCATCCTGGCCGAACTTAACCGTCCCTTGGCGGACGGCCCGGTCGTCAGTTTTTGCGCCAGCCACAACCCGCCCCTGGCCTTTGTCGACGACTCGAACTGCCCTCCCCTGGCCTTCATGAATATTGCCATTCGGGAAGATTAATTGCCCAGTCTTTCACGCACGTGGCCGTGCGTAAAAAAGCAAATCACTATACCTATAACGCCTGTCCGACCCTGTCCGGCAGGCGTCATTTTTGCCCATACGGAATATGGAAAAGGAACCGCTCCCGCGCACTGTCGAAATCGCTGTGGATGGTGAACATACCCGTCGGATAAGCGGACAGCGCCTGGCGAATAGCATACACCTGCTGGACGACGGACAGGCTGTTCTGCCCATCGCGCCGGTAACGTTCGGGAAGACTGCTGTAACGGTCGAGGACGAATTGGAAAACATCGTCAAGGAAGGGTTCGTCAACCGTCCATTCGCCCTGGATGACGGCCTGTACCCCGGCGGCCGGCATGTTCGCCGGAACGGAGAGCCGGACCGGAAGCGCGTCGATGCCGCCTTCGCCCGGAATCCCGGCCGGATCGGTGGCGAACCAGGCCTCGCCACTGGCGGTATTGAAACGCCAGGCCGGAGCGGCGCCGTTGACCAGGATGGACGGCAGGGTTATCCGTCCGCCACGGCCGCTGTCGTTCTGGTCAAGGCGGTAGCGGATAAGGCTGTCCAGATCCACCCGTCCGCCGCCAACGTGTTCCGTCTTTAGTCCGTCGAGCCATTCGGCCAAGGCTGTGGCGTAGGCCTGCCCGGCGGCGTCCGGCGTTGTCGTGTCCCGCACCTGCCAGCCGAGGCTGATGACTGGGAGCGGCGGGAACGGCAGGTCGGCATCGTGGTCCGCCGCCGGCGTGACAGCGAGATGCCAGACTGTGCCGGCGCTGGCGAGCCAGGCGTCATGGAGCCACTTCACCGCCAGATCCTTCCGGAACTCGCCGGGAATAAAACTCGCGTCCCTCGCATAGCGGGCCGAAGCGCGTCGTATATATTCCATCGCCTCCGGCGTTACGTCTATCCGGGCAACGAGTCCGGTTCCGTTGCCGCCCCGGTAGACCCGGCCGTCCATGCCGATGACGTCGCGGATGCTTCGGTTGAGGCCGTGGTCGGCACTGCCCAGCCAGTCGGTGCCGGGGGCGATTTCGCCGGTCACGTACCATCCGGTCGTGGCCGGCGTCAGTGACAGCCGGGCGGCGTTTGGAACGTTCGCGTCTCCGATGGCGGTTTGACGGCCGGGATCGGGCGGCGCGAACGGGTCCGCGAACATGAAATGGTCGGGCTGACCGGTCGCGCCGTCGCTTTCCGCGATTACCGACTCCGGCCGGTTCGCCACGTACAGGCGGGGTCCGTCGCCGTCCGGCGGCTCTCCGAGAGGATTCGCCCCGCTGTCCCAATTGTCAAGCACTTCCGCCACCAGTTCCGGACTGGCCGCCACGACGAGGAAGCCGTCCCGGTGGCCGAAATGGAGAAAGATATCGTCCGCGTCGTAGGTATGCGGGAGAGAGGCCGGGTACGACGAATTCATTAGGAAGCGCAGCCAGGGCGGCATCTGGAGGATGAAAAACCGTTCTCCCGGAAAGTCGAGGCATTCGCCGACGACGCCGCTGTTCGGCGCCGCCATCCGGTAGAGGAAGCCGGTCATCTGGTAAGCGTCTATGAGTTCCTGGAAGGTATCGCCTTCCGGCGAATCGGCTGGCAGCAGCGGCCGGATCACGCGGCGAAGCAGACCGGAGAGGCCGGGATCGGCGAAGCCGTGGTCGAGGAGTCCTTTGACGTCATGGACCTCGGCGGCGATGATGGTACCGGGCGGCAAATGGCGCCAGCCGCTTTTACTTGAATCCCGCCGGTTCAGGAGGAGCCATAAAACGACCAGCCCCATTCCTCCGACAAGGATAACGCCGAATAGGCAACCGCAGGTCCACTTCATGCAGCCTCCGGATCGCGGTTGAGGGGGTGGCGGCGGCGGGGGCGTCGTATCC
>JAJBTL010000080.1 GCA_020860865.1 Planctomycetota bacterium
TTCATGGAATTGGCCGTGAACATGCCGGAACACGAACCGCAACCGGGACAGGTGCTCTGTTCAATACGGGTCAGCTCGGCCTCGTCGATGAACCCGGCCTTGAACGCGCCCACCGCCTCGAAATTCGTCGTCAGGCTTATTCCCTTGCCCCGGTGGCGTCCGGCCAGCATCGGGCCGCCGGATATGACGATACTCGGGATGTTCAACCGCGCCGCCGCCATCACCATGCCGGGGACTATTTTGTCGCAGTTCGGGATAAGGACGAGGCCATCGAGGCGGTGGCCTTCCGCCATCGTCTCCACCGAGTCGGCAACCAGTTCCCGCGAGGCGAGGGAGTACTTCATCCCGGAATGGCCCATGCCGATGCCGTCGCAGACGCCGATGGCCGGCATGAGGATGGGCGTGCCGCCGGCCATGCGGACGCCGGCCTTGGCGGCGTCGGCCAGCTTGTCCAGATGGATGTGGCCGGGGACGATCTCACTGAAGGCGGAGACGACGCCGATAAGCGGACGGGCCAGTTCTTCATCGGTAAAGCCGGCGGCGTTGAACAACGACCGGTGCGGCGCCCGTTCGACACCCTGGGTAACGGCATGGCTGCGACGTGACATTGCGGTTCTCCTTGATTCGAGTTGTATTATGTCTTGCCAGATGGCATGACAACATTGTAACCCGTCGGTCCGGCGTTGCCAGTGTTTTATCATTTTCAGGCTGGAACGGGAGTTTTTCCATAGACATGTCGTTGGGACCGGTTACGATGGTGCCATTGTTCAAACCCAACGCGATGGAGAAGCGGATAGACATGACACGATGGTCCCTGCTTCTCGTTCTCATTGTTACCGGCCTGCTTCTCGCTCCCGTCCATGGCGCCGACATCCGCATCGGCCAGGTTTCCTTGCCGTCCTTCGGTCAGGCGTTCGAGTATATGCACATTCCGGACACCGCCCGTCCAGGCGCCGCCAGCCTGGGAAAGAATACCAGTCTCTATGTACTGAACAGCGCACCGATAAGCCCGGCATGGTCCCGGACCATGGGCGACGCGGCCGGGTTGTACCGGGTTCGGGTCGATGATCCGCGCGGCTACGACCCGAACAGCGTATACCTTGGCGTTGACCGGTGGATTGGCAAATCCTTTCTTGTACAGGGTGTTATGAATTCCAATCGCGGCAGCGAGGATATGTTCCAGTTTCGGGACCAGGTAAAGTCGGTGACGCAAACGGCGCAGGTCAACGCGTTTTATTTACCGGATAACGGTTTTATTGTCTCCGGATATGCCAGTGTCAGCCGGGTCTACGACGTGCCGCCGGGCCAGGAGACCGACAGCTATTCGCACCGCCGTTTCAACACCTCCGAATACCGCTCCCTGACCGGCAACGCCGGCCTCATTCTCGGGTACGGCCGCCGGTTGTTCTCCACCGTCAGCATTCAGGCAAGCACCGGATTGACCTCTATGTGGAGCAACGAGAGCTACAATCTCCGAGTGGACGATCCCCTGTTCAACCGCCTGCACAACGATTCCGCCACCGCGATGACGACCATTCCCCTGGACCTGACAGTGCGGTACCACACGGCGCTGTCCGACCAGTCCCGCCTCCTCTTCGAAGCCAGCGTCGGCATGAACCATACCCTTAAAGTCCACGATAGCATTTCCCATACCACAATGACGGCGACAGACGCATCCGGCGGCTATGCCTATTCCACTAGTTTCGACAGTATGAAGAACATTGTGTACGTCGGCGCGGGCATCGGCTACCGGCGCGAACGAGTCGCGGCCTGGCTCCGGTACGACCAGGGACGGCACGGTCCACTGGTAACGCACCGGTGGACGGCGACGCTGGGCTGGAGTTTTTGACCGGGTTTCCCTGAATTCTGTAGCATTCAGATCTCGCGCGCCGCTGCGCCGTCGTGCAAGAGGTCGTCGGCGATGTTCAGGATGCGCATGGCGTGGTGGAGATGGATAGTCATCGCGTACCTGGCGCCCTTGGCGTCGCGGGCCTCGAGGAAGTCCATTATCTGGGCGTGATCGTGCAGGGTATGGTCGGACAGGAGCCGGCCGTCGCCGGCGCCGTTGCCGTTGTCCGTGATGGCGATGTTGACCGCCTCGTTGATGGTCGGGACCAGGTCGATAATGAATTCGTTGTGCGAAGCGGCGACGATGGCCTGATGAAAGCGCTGGTCCGGGACGGTGCGGTCCCCGCCGGCGCGGATGACCCCCTCCTCTTCCCGGCCGAGACGGATAATTTCCGCCATCTCTTCCGCCGACGCCCGGCGGCAGGCCAAGGCGGCGATTTCCGGTTCGAAAATGAGGCGCATTTCGAAAAGGTCGCGGAGCCGCGTTCGTATTCGGCTGAAGTTCTTAAAAGTCGGGCCGTCCCGGTGGCGGTCGAGGTCAGAGGCGATGTAGGTTCCCTTGCCGCGCCTCACTTCGAGAATTCCCTGGGACACCAGGGACCGCACCGCTTCCCGCAGGGTGGTGCGGCTGACGCCGAGGGTTTTCGACAGTTCCAGTTCATTCGGGAGCTTTTGGCCACGGGCAAACCGTTCTTCCCGAACGATGACTGTGAATAATGTGTCCTCGACCTGGTGGGACAAGGTTTTTTTCGCCACGGGAGTCCTTCCGGAACAGGGCGTTTACTACAGGTGCGCGGTATAAACGGCGAAAGCGGACGACTGGGTTGGCCGCTCCCGGACAAGGCGGTGGCCGGTTCGGGGAGAACCCGGCTACGTACCAAACTGGTTGTCTCCACTATACATGCGACTGGCGTGAGGCGTCAATGCCTATCAAGCGACGACATCGAGGAGGCCGGCCGACTCCGGTGCTTTGGTGGTATCGGAGCGGGTTTCACCCAGCGGCGCGGCGGTCATGTCGAATTCGCTTCGCCGCGACCGGGCTTCGACACTGATATCAACCTGGACGCCCTGGCGTTCGAGTTGTTTTTCGCGTTGCTGCCTGAGTTGACGTTCCTCCATCATCTCCTGCATTTTTTCGATAATGAGGGTCATCAGGCCCTTGCCGTCGGACGCGCCGACGGACCCCGAAGTGGAGACAGCCATCCCGCCACGGGCACTGACAGCGCCGCCCGAATGCGGCACGCCCTCGTACAGCGTATCGCCCTCGGCCATGGAGAGGACCGTGCCGCTGTGCTGGTCCTGGATTGTCCGGTCGCCATTTTTGTACGTATATCCGGTGACGCCGGCCATTTCCATTTGGATGACCGACATCATTTTGGCGCGGTATTCGGGGTCGTCCGCCATCTTTTGCCGGTTGACATCGTCAATGTAGATGTCGTGGCGGCCGGCTTTCGGATCGCCCGGCTTTCGGTCGATAAAGGTGACGCCGGCGGCGCCGAACTCGGACTGGAGCAGTTCGTCCAGTTCGGCCCGGGTGAGGCTGCCGTCGCCATTGGCGCCGCTGGCGGCAAAGGTCTGGGAATAATAGTCGTTCCACTCCTGGCGGTACGCCCGGAAGCCCTTGTCCATATCGCCGAGGGAGTTCCACACCCGACCGGGATCCCAGGTCGGCACGCCGGACGATTGGGCGGAAGACTGGCTCTTCTTAACCGTCAGTTGGCTGGTGATGGTGTACTTTGACGTAAAGTTACCGATGCCCATCGACATGATGAAATCCTTTCAGGAGACGATGGAAAAGCCGTTTCCCACCGGAAATAAATTATTACAATGCGCCCGTCCTTTTTTTACCGATCAAACGGCATGCCATTCCTCGCAACAAAATTTAACTGCTAGGATTACAACCGTTTCCAATGCCGCCAGCCGCAATGGCCACGCAACGGCGCAGGTCATAGGCATAATTTTCCGGCAAGTTTTAACCATTTCGGTGGTTTAGGTCTAACACCATTCTGGGTTGTGTTCAGTGATGACATGGTTGCCATGTTAAAACTTAACGTTATTAATCACCTTGCTGTTTGTCACTTAACTCCGAAAGCGGCGATTTATTTCGGTCACAATTGTAAACGGAAAGTTGGGACGTTGCTACCACGTATCTCCTTATCCACGCCTAATTTAGCAGATAAATACTTAATAATTTTTAGTTGCGACCTGATAACATAGAGGTATACTAACTTAATATTATACCGAAGTGGGTAATTCAATTTCAGAATCAGCCAGCGAGGGTTTATTATGATGACTATTTCGTGTATCGTGCCAGCCAGGGAATGGGCCACGGTACTGGACGAGATGGTCCGCCAGGATACCGAACACGCCCGTATCAACGGCGAACTGAAAGATAGGCAGTACAGGGTTCACGTTATCGATAAAAGCGATCCATTGCCATCGCATCTTATCCACTCCGATGTTATTGTCGCCCGGGGAATTCTTACGGAAGAGGCGCACCGGGTCATGCCGAGCATACCGGTGGTGGAAATACCCTTTGCCAACGAACTGGCGGCGACGGCGCTCCGGGCGGTGCGCGAACACGGGCACCTTCAGATCGGCGTCATCGGTTCGTACAGCATGTGTTTTAACGGCTTTGGCCTGACCGACGTCATTCCGGGTTCGACGATTCGCTGCTACCGGCAGGAAGCGCGGGTCCCGAACTTGACCGAACGGTTGGTTGATCAGGCGGTGGCGGAGGGCTGCAAGATCCTGATCTGCGGTCCAAACACCCGGAAAATTGCGATGACGCGCCGCGATTGTTTCGCCTATTCTCTCCCGCTCTCCATCGAGTCGGCCCGCTACGCCCTTACCCGGGCCAAGTCCGAAGCGGCCCAGCACCGCCGTG
>JAJBTL010000168.1:0-3471 GCA_020860865.1 Planctomycetota bacterium
GGGATAACCTGATATTTTTTAGGATTTTCCGATGGCGATTGGCTGTTCGCAACTTTTGCCGTAGTGAGGTGCGGATATGGAACTTTTTCCAATGGCATTTTTTCGGGCGGCCGCTAAAATTGTCCTGAATTTTTTCGGGGTCTGGTTTTCTTTGGTTTACCCAGTGATGTAATGAAGGTGGGAAAAAAGTATGAATGCAGTCATGGCGTTTTGCGGAATTTGCCTCCTGCTCGTCGTCGGCAAGTTGCTCCGGTCGTGCATACCGGTGTTGCAACGGTTGTATCTGCCGGCGTCGGTCATCGGCGGGCTGGTCGGGCTTTTGGCCATCAACCTGGTCGGGTCGGAAATTTCCTCGGCCTGGTATTCACCGTGGAGCTCGTTTCCGGGCTTCCTCATTAATGTCGTGTTTGCTTCGCTGTTTCTCGGCGTCGAATCGTCGGGCGGTATGAAAAAAGCGTGGAGTATCACCGCGCCGCAAGTGTGTTATGGCCAAATCGTCGCCTGGGGGCAGTATGTCGTCGGCCTTGGCGTCGTCATTCTCCTCCTTCGGCCGTTCTTTTCGGTGCCGGATGTGTTCGGGAACCTTATCGAAATAGGCTTCGAAGGCGGGCACGGCACGGTGGGTGGATTGGCAGAAACGTTTGCCCAACTCGGCTGGGCCGAAGGGAAGGATCTTGGCTATACCGTCGCCACGGTCGGGATGATATTCGGTATCGTTATCGGGATGATTCTTGTGAACATCGCCGCCCGGAAAGGCCACATTTCGAACATCCGCACCTATTCGGAACAGGATCGTCTGGAAAAGATCGGCGTCTATCCGGAATCGAAACAGCCCCACGCCGGCCGCCAGACCGTCTACCCGGATTCCATCGACTCGCTGGCTTTGCACATATCCCTCATTGGCATCGCCATCCTGCTTGGTTACTTTCTGAAACAGGGCCTGGCCGCGCTGGACGTGATCATGCCGGCGTCGGTTCAGGAAACGCGCATTCTCCAGAGCTTCCCGCTGTTCCCGCTCTGCATGATTGGCGGCCTTGTCCTTCAGTGGTTCCTGAAGAAAACGAACACCGATGTCATTGCGGACACGGTGCAGATGCAGCGCATCGCCGGGACAGCCCTCGACTTCCTCGTCGTGTCGGCGGTGGCGTCGATTCGGATTGAGTTTGTCCTTGCCTACTGGCAGCCGCTCCTCATTCTCTGCGCCGTCGGCATTCTCTGGAATGTGGTGGCGGTTCTCTACCTGGCGCCGCGCATCTTCAAGGACGCCTGGTTCGAACGGTCCATCGCCGAGTTCGGCCAGTCCATGGGCGTGACCGCCACCGGCCTCATGCTTCTCCGCACCGTCGATCCGGAAAACAAGACAAACGCCTCGGCGGCGTTCGGCTACAAGCAGCTTATCCACGAACCGATCATGGGCGGCGGCATCTGGACCTCCCTGGCGGTGCCGCTCGTTATGTCGTGGGGGCGGGGCCGGTGTTCCTTGTCTGCGCCGTCATCACCGCCGTCTGGCTCCTTATCTGGTGGACAAAAATGCGGATTCAACCGCAGTACACGGAATAGTCCGCCGTTGTATTTCATCTACCAATGAACGAGGGGCCGTCTCCATTGTGGACGGCCCCTCGTTTTTATAGCGAGTCATGAGTGCGCTTGACGTGACGGTCGGCGCACGGACTCCAGTCGACTTATTTCCCGCGCATCTTCGCCATCGCCCGCATGAGGCCGGCGGTGGAACTGTCGTGGTGGGAGAGGTTGACGCGTTTGCCGGCGAGGAGGTCCTTTTCTTCGGCGAGGATGGTTTTCGCCAACACCTTGCCGAGTTCGACGCCCCACTGGTCGAAGGAATTTATCCGCCAGATAATCCCCTGGACGAAAATCTTGTGCTCGTACATGGCGATGAGGGAGCCAAGGGTGCGCGGGGTGATTTTCTTGACGAGGATGGAATTGGTCGGCCGGTTGCCGTCGAAGGACTTATGGGGGGCAAGGGCGCGGGCGTCGGCGGCGCTCAGGCCGGCGGCACGGAGTTCGTCGCGGGCCTCGGCCACGGTCTTGCCACGGAGAAGCGCTTCCGGCTGGGCGAAAAAGTTGGCGAGGAGTTTGGCGTGGTGATCGCCAAGGGGGTTATGGGTAATGGCCGGGGCGATAAAGTCGCACGGGACCAGGCGGGTGCCCTGGTGAAGAAGCTGGTAGAAGGCGTGCTGGCCGTTGGTGCCGGGTTCGCCCCAGATGACGGCGCCGGTGTCGTAGTCGACAAAGTTGCCGTCCCGGTCGACGCGTTTTCCATTGGACTCCATGTCGCCTTGCTGGAAGTAGGCGGCGAAGCGGTGCATGTACTGGTCATATGGCAAAATCGCCTGGGAGGCGGCGCCCCAGAAATTCTGGTACCAGACGCCCAAGAGGCCAAGGATGACTGGGATGTTTTTCGCCAGCGGGGCCTTTTGGAAATGGACGTCCATCTCGTAGGCGCCGGTCAGCAGTTCCTGGAAATTCTTAAACCCGACGGCGCAGCAGATGGCCAGGCCGATGGCGGACCACGAGGAATAGCGCCCGCCGACCCAATCCCAGAATTCGAACATGTAGGCCGGATCGATGCCGAACTTCACCACTTCGGCTTCGTTCGTCGACAGGGCGACAAAGTGTTTGGCAATGGCTTTTTTGTCCTTCAATTTGGCGAGGAGCCATTTCCGGGCCGATTGGGCGTTGGTCATGGTCTCTTGCGTTGTGAAGGTTTTCGAGGCGACGATAAAGAGCGTTTCGGCCGGGTCGAGGCCTTTGACCGTTTCGACAAAGTCGGTGCCGTCGACATTCGACACGAACCGCGTCTCCGGGCCGTCGGCGTAGGGCTTGAGGGCTTCCGTTATCATGCCCGGGCCGAGGTCGGAGCCGCCAATGCCGATATTGACGACGGTGCGGATTTTTTTCCCGGTAAAGCCTTTCCAGCGGCCGGCGCGGAGGTCGTCGGAGAACTTCATCATCTGGCCGAGGACGCGGGCGACGCCGGGCATGACGTCCTCGCCGTCGACCTTGACCGGTTTCTCGGACATGTTCCGGAGGGCGGTATGGAGGACGGCGCGGTTCTCGGTGAAGTTGATTTTGTCGCCACGGAACATCCGCGCCCGCCAGTCCTCGACGCCGGCGTCGCGGGCGAGATCAAGGAGGAGGCGCATGGTGTCGGCGGTTATGCGGTTTTTCGAATAGTCGAGGAGGATATCGCCAAAGCGGATGGAAAAGGTGTCGAACCGTTTCGGGTCCTTGGCGAACAGGTCGGTCATCATGACCTTGGCCATGGTTTTTTTGTGGGCGAGGAGCGCCTTCCAGGCTTTTGTTTCGACAAGCGGCGTGGCCGCTTTCGGCTGGGTGGTCTTGGCCATGATGTTTTAGTCCTTTCGTGAATTGCCGGCGTCGCCGTTGACGCGCCACATGGAATTCCGGGTCGAGATGACGGCTATATAGACGTTTTCCGGACCGATACTG
>JAJBTL010000168.1:3481-4709 GCA_020860865.1 Planctomycetota bacterium
GTCGATGATGGGGCAGACGAGGTTGGTCAGTTCGTCGGCGCGGTCTTTCGGGAATTCGACATCGCGGATTTCCAGGTGGACGAGATGGTCGTCCGAGGTGGCCATGCGCATGCGGCGGTTGGCGGCGATTTCGAGGCGGATCTGATTTTCCCGCTCCTCAAAGAGGGGAGCGAGACGACGCGTTAATTTAGATTGCAACACTTTCGCTCCCTCTTCGGGAACGGAGGCGTTTGTCTCCAGACGTAAAAGGGCCATGCCGCTTGTCCTCCACCGGGTTCAAGAAAAGCGCCGCCACTGCGGACGCCGCAACCATGAAAAAGAATACCCCACTATACCGGGTTTTTCCTTTTCGGCAAAGGGGTAATGACGTGGTAGGATCGTTTCGCTTTGTGAATGATTCCATCCAAAGCTGGACGCGGCGTCCACAAGACGACTTTTTCCACCATCATACTACCCGCCGTCACCGCCGCGCCGGCCGGTTACTTGACGAGGATGGCATAGAGGAGGAGGAACCGGTGATCCCTGGCCCATTCGTCGAGGCGGAACGGTTTGAGTTTTTCTTCCATGACCCGGGCCAGTTCCCGACAGATGTCGAGGTAACTTTCGTAGTCGAGTTCGTCCAGCGCCCGGGCGTTGTAGAACGGCACCTGTTTGGCCAGGGCTTTCGTGAACGGGGCGTTCCGGATGGCGAAGCGGTGCGGCTGGACAAGGCAGAGGATCTGCGTCAGGGTAACGACGCCGGCCTGGGGGATTTTTCCCGCCTTGTACTTGACCGCGAAGTCGCCCGGTTTGGTGACGAGTTCACGGATAGCGTGGACGACATCCTCGGCCTGGTTCATGCGGCCGAGGTTGGTCATGCGGATCTGGCATTTCGGGACGTTCAGGGAATCGAGGGCGGCGTAGATTTTCGGGGGCGGCCGGGAAGCGAGGCTGGCCGGGGAGAGGATGTCCCGGGCGCGGGCGGAATAGTCGTCGACCCAATCGTAGCGGTCCCGGATGGACTCGGGTGTCTCATGGGCGAAAAGGCTGTCTAGATGGGCGGCGAAGAGGCTGGACCAGTCGGGCATGCTCGGTTAGATCTCCGGGAGGTATTTAATGAGGAGGACGGTGTTGCCTTTTTCGTTGTAGACGATGTCGTCGACCAGTTTCCTGATAAGGAAGACGCCGTAGCCGCCGGCGCGTTTGCCGGCCGACTGGCGATCCCGCATGGTCTTCAGGGGGTCGATAG
>JAJBTL010000334.1 GCA_020860865.1 Planctomycetota bacterium
CTCCAGGCCCGTGGCGTGAAAAACGCCCTCATCAACATCGGCGGCGAACTCCGGGTCCTTGGGGAAAAACCCGGTTCACCAGCGACGCCGTGGCGCGCCGGCATAAAGCATCCGCGCCGGGAGGACATACTTGAACGACTCGATCTGAAGGATGCCGCCGTCGCCACCTCCGGGGACTACGAACGGTATTTCATGTATAACGGCGTCCGGTACGAACACATCATCGACCCCCGGACCGGGTTGCCGTTGACCGACGGGCCGGCCAGCGTCACCATTGTTCACCCGTCGTCCTGCCTCGCCGCCGACGCCCTGGCGACCACCATGTGCGTCCTCGGGCCGGAGAACGGGGAGGCTTTTCTCCGGGATCAGGCGCTTGGCCTGTTCGCCAAAGGAGTCCGTGTCGTCATGCTCCTGACCCGGGACGACGGCGCGGTGGACCGGATCGACTTCACCGTCCGTGACGGCGAAGTCGAGGTATCGAGGGACCGGCATGACTGACGCCCAGACGGCCGGGCGCTACCGGATAGGCCTCGATCTCGGTTCGACCGCATCCAAGGGAGTCATCCTCGGTCCGGACGGAACCGTCCTCGCCCGGGACATAGTGCCGAGCGGCCACACGCCGGCGGAGACGGCGGCGCGGCTGGCGGCACGGCTGGCGGACGGACTGGACATTCCGGCCGACCGCCTCGGCGCCGTCGCCACCGGCTACGGCCGGAACATGGCACGTCTGGCCCAAAAGAAAATCACTGAAATTACCTGTCACGCCAAAGGCGTCCTTCATCTGCACCCGGACGCCGGGAGCATCCTCGACATCGGCGGCCAGGACGCCAAGGCCATCCGTATCGGTCCGGACGGCGGCGTCATGGACTTTGCCATGAACGACCGCTGCGCCGCCGGCACCGGCCGGTTTCTCGAAGTGGCGGCCCGGCGGTTCGATCTCGGCGTGGAAGAACTGTCCGCGTTCTGCCAGGACGATCCGGTCGGGGACGGCGACGGTCCGGAACTGGAAATCAGTTCGACCTGCGTGGTGTTCGCGGAATCGGAACTGGTCGGCCTCGCCGCCCGGGGCGCCCCGCCCCGGGACGCCCTCCGGGCCGTGCACCGGGCCATCGCCCGGCGGGTCATCCTCCTTCTGAAACAGGTCGGCGCGACGGAACCGGTGTACTTCACCGGCGGCGTGGCGCAAAACGAAACGCTCCGCCGGGCCGTCGCGGCGGCGGCCGGGATGGAAGTCAGGAGAGCAGCCTCGCCCCAGTTTACCGGGGCCATCGGGGCGGCATTGTTGGCGTAACTGTTCGAAGAACCTAAAGGTTAAGGGAGAGACCATGACTGGACAGCGGGTCGTGGAAACGACGGAAGGTATCCAGAACACGCTGACGGTTCACGACTACGACCGCATGGCCCGCCACCATCGCGACAAGGGCTATACCGACATCAAGGCCCTGGCGAAATATGGTTTGAACCGTTCGGGAACAGGGCTGGAGATCGGGCCGGGACCAGGATACATGGGGCTCGAGTGGCTCAAAGGTACAACGAAGACGACGCTGGTCGGCCTGGAAATAAGCGAAGAAATGATTAAGGTAGCCACGCGGAACGCGGCCGAATACGGCTTTACGGATCGGGTTACATATGTGCACGGAAACGCGGCAACCGCGTTCCCGTTCGCCGATGCCTCTTTCGATGTCGCTTTTTCCTTCAGTTCGCTCCATGAATGGGACAATCCCAAAATCGTCCTCGCCGAAATGTATCGCGTCCTCAAGCCGGGCGGGCGCCTTCTCGTTTCGGATCTGCGGCGCGACATCCTGTTTGTCTTCCGCTTTATAATGCGCATGGTGGTCAAGGCACCGGCGATGCAGGCGGGACTGAAAACGTCGCTGGCCGCGTCCTATACGGTGAAAGAACTCGAATCGATCCTTGCCGATACGAACCTCCGAAACACCCGCGTCGACAAAACCCCCTTTGGGCTCTGCCTCTATGCGGAAAAGCCGTCCTCGGATGGCTAACGCGACGTGTGCGGTTCACGCCGGTACTTCGCAACGCCTCCGGGATAGGCCGGCTTCCACGTAAACAGTCCATGGGTTTGGGCGGACAGCGCGTCAATTCGGTCGCGAGCGCGATAATTTTATTGAGCAGCCATCCGCTTTCGTGTAGCATATCGTCTCTACCATGGCGCATGGTCTTGATCCAGGCGTGGCTGTCGCGTGGCTTTTCTCGTCGTGACGATGGCGCGGCGGCGGTCGCCACAGGTGCCGATCAGGCCTGGCGCGAAAGAGGCGTGTTCGGACGCGCAGCCATAATTTTCGGTCATTTTCTACTGAGAGGTGGCATATGTCTCCAGAAATCATCACCCGGGATGAGTTTATTGTGATGGGAATCCGTTCCGTTCTCGATGACAATGCGGAAAATACCGGCACGTTGTGGAAAGACAAATTCCTGCCGCGCCACAACGAACTGGACGGGGCGGACCGCCGTTATTACGGCGTGTTCAGCCTGTTGTCCGGTTCGCCCGAACCGGCGTTCTCGGCTGGAGGCGACAGCGACGACATGCGGGTCGAGTACGTGGCCGGCGTGGTCGGTTCTCTCGAAAATATCCCGCTCGGAATGGTCAGTTGGGTCATTCCGGCCGGCACTTATGCCGAGATGGAAGCGACCGGCCTGGCCGGCATCCGTGTCGCCTGCCGGAACCTTATTGCCGACTGGCTCCCGGACTCCGGATACCGGATGGTGTCAAGCCCGCTTTTTGCCTATACCGACAGCGAACATCCCGATTCCGAACAGGCGGTGTGGAAGGTCAACATCCCGGTGGAGACGCCGGAGGAGCTGGCTCGTCTCGAGAAGTGGATGGTGTGAGGGGCTGGCGCCCCAGTCCCCCTTTTCGATTCCGGTTTCCGTTGTCCATACGCACTGAACCGAACGAATTATCGGACGGAATTTTTCGCCAAAGTGGTTTAACCTGGTTTAGAATGGTAAATGGGGAGGCTTGCAGTCCAGGGGCGTTCTGGTTCGGAAAGGGTTGTCTATGCGTCCCGATTACGAATTGACCGACGGCGTTCTCAAAGTTTTCAAGGAAATGGACTTCGACTACGATGTGGGGTTCGACAAGGCCTGCGCCATGCTTGTCTCCTCGAAGCAAAAGCAGCTCGTCATCGACCTCTCCCGCATACGGCACATCACCTCAACCTATATCGGCTTGATGGCGGCGGCGTTTTTTCAGGCCCAGGCCCAGGAGAAGACCATCGCCATTATCGCCCAGGGCCCGGTTCTGGCCGCGCTCCGGCTGGCCGGATTCGCCAACTTCATGAGCCTGACCGATTCGGGCCGGTTCAAGTTGGCCGTGGTCGAGTGAATGACACCCTGTCCGTGACAGCATATACGGGCGGATCCAGCAGTACGCCATGGCGCCTACGGGCGCCATTTTTCAATACCCGGGCGGGATGCGGAACGTGAAACGCCGGAGTTCCGGGATGGAGTCGCCCTCGCTCAGGTTCCACTTTAATAACGAAAGTATTCGGTTATTTAGATACGTAACTCCAAGGGAGAAAGCATTATGGACCCAATGATGGGTGGAATGATGTACGGAATGGACCCGTTATACCTGCTGGTCTTTGTGGTGACGATGGCGTTGTCACTTATAACCCAGTTCTGGATTAAGCATGCCTTCAACAAATACAGCCGGGTGCGGAATTCCCGCAACATGACCGGTGCCGACGCCGCCCGCCTCATGCTCCAGGCCGAAGGCGTCACCGACGTCCAGGTGAAGCGTTTCGAAGGCGGCATGTTGTCGGACCACTTCAACCCGTCCACCAAGGTCATCAACCTGTCGCCGGAGGTGTACGATACGCCAAGCATCGCCGCCGTTGGTGTCGCCTGCCACGAAGCCGGCCACGCCCTCCAGCATGCCAGGCACTATGCGCCCCTGAAGCTCCGGAGTCTTCTGGTGGGACCGACGACATTGGCGTCGAAGTTTTCAATTCCGCTTATTTTCATAGGCCTTATCCTGAACATGCTCGGCCTTGCGAAAATCGGCCTGATTCTTTTCGGTGTGACATTCCTGTTCCAGGTCATCACCCTGCGGTGGAAATCAACGCCTCGGTCCGGTCGCGGAAAGCGCTTCTGGCCCACGGCATCGTAACGCCCGGCGCCGAAGCGAACGGCGTTTCGTCCGTCCTGACGGCGGCAGCCTTCACCTACATCGCGGCGGCGGTGGCGTCGTTGATGACGCTCCTGTACTATGCGTACCGGTTGGGGTTGTTTGGCGGGCGGAACCGGGATTAAAACAAATCGTGCTACATCAGGGTAAAACGGTCTCTCGTTTATAGTAATTACTCCATATAAAAGACCCGGCAGCCATCGGCTCCGGGTCTTTTTTACTATCCGCCTTGCCCGCCCATGCCATTGTTTACCAATCGGACTGCCCGCCCGAATAATCCAGCATGTTATCACCACCCCGGTCGCGGCCGGTTTCGGGAGCGGACGGGGCGGCCAGTTTCTTTTGGCCGGGGTGCCAGTTCAGGTTCATTTTCTGGCCGCGGTTCTGGAGCTGGAAGCGGACCATCATTTGGCGGAGTTCGCCGGTTTGGCGGGACAACCTTTGCGCCGCTTCGGCCATCTCGGCGGCGTAGCGGGAATTCTGCTGGGTTGAAAGGTCAATTTGGGCCAGACCGCTGGCTATTTGATCGATACTCTGGGACT
>JAJBTL010000281.1 GCA_020860865.1 Planctomycetota bacterium
GTCATCATCTTTCTCGCGCTGCTGGCGCTCGCCTCCCTCTTTACGAAAAACTTCGCGACAATGGCCAACCTCACCAACGTTGTCAGGCAGATGGTCGTCGTCACCCTCCTCGCCTTCGGCGTTACCTTCGTCATCATCCTCGGCCACATAGACGTCTCGCTCGGATCGGTCGTCGCCCTCACCGGCTGCCTCGCCTGCATGGCGCAGCAGGCGACCGGCAACGTCTGGCTGGCCATCGCCGCCGGCGTCGCGACCGGCATGGTGGTCGGTATCGCCAACGGCTACATCGTCACCTGGTTCACCATCCCGGCCTTTATCATGACCCTGGCCATGACCACCGTCGCCCGGGGCGCCGTCCTTCTCATCACCGGCGGCCGTCCCATCACCAGGCTCGGAGACTTCCGGATAATCGGCCAGGGGAACGTCCTCGGCTTCCTGCCGATATCGGTCGTCATCCTGGTTTTCTTTCTTCTCTTGTCCTGGGTTCTTCTCAATAAGACCCGCTACGGCCGCTACGTCTACGCCGTCGGCGGCAACCGCGCCGCCTCCATTGCCTCCGGGATAGACGCGGACCGGATTGTCCGGCTGTCATTTCTCTATAACGGCATCCTGGCCGGCGTGGCCGGCATCGTCCTCATGTCCCGGATGAGTTCCGGGCAGCCGGCGGCCGGCGTCGGCTACGAGTTCGACGCCATCACCGCCGTGGTCGTCGGCGGCGCCAGCCTCAGCGGCGGCAACGGCCCCATCGCCGGCACCCGCATAGGTTCGATGATCATCGCCGTCATCAACAACAACCTGAATCTTCTCAATGTCAATTCCTATTGGCAGTAGATTGCCAAAGGCCTGATCATTCTCATCGCTGTCATCATCGACGTCTATTCGAAGAAAACGAAAAACTGACGGGGGCGTTCGCGGGAGCGCCACGCTACGGGATCTTGAAATCGAAGGAGTGTACCATGGCAAGGAACATCATGATTTCGGCGCTTCTGGCGCTACTCTGTTGGACCGCCGGCATGGCGGGGGCGGCCGAAAAGACGGTCATCGCCTACTCGAACATCGCGGACAGCGACGTGTTCTGCCTGAAAATAAAGGAACAGTTCGCCAAGTTCGCCGCCGAAGTTCCCAACGTCGAGGTCCTCTTCACCGACGCCCTCCTCGACAACATGAAACAGATCGACCAGGTCGACAACTTCATCGTCCAGGGCGTCGACGGCATCGTCCTCGTGCCGGTGGACTTCGCCGGGATCACGCCGGCGGTGGAAAAAGCCAACGACGCCGGCATCCCCGTCGTCTGCCTCGTCATCGCCTCGGAGGGCGGCGAGTACACCTATGTCGGATCGCCCAACCTCGAGGCGGGAAAGTTGCAAGGCGATTTTATGCGTGAAAATCTGCCGCCCAATGCGAAAATACTCTACCTTCAGGGCACGCTCGGCCTCAACCACACCCACCAGCGCTGGGACGGCTTCAAGGCGGCCTGCCTCGACCAGCGGCCGGACATCGAACTCCTGTCCGCCCAGTCCGGCAATTTTGAACGGGACCAGGGGATGAAGATAACCGAGGACTGGATTCAGAGCTTCCCCCATTTCGACGCCATCGTCTCGGCGAACGACCAGATGGCCCTTGGCGCCATCCAGGCCCTCACCGTCGCCGGCCGGCTTGACGGCGTCCTCATCACCGGCGTCGACGGCGTCGATGACGCGATGGAACACGTCAAGGAAGGAAAGATGTCCCAGACCATTCTCTACAACGCGCCGGATGTGGCGAAAACCGGTTTCGACGTCATTATGAAACGCATCGCCGGCGAAGAACTGCCGCAGGAAGTGTTTGTCCCCTTCGTCTCGGTGACCAAGGAAAATGTCGACCAGTATATGAATAAATAGAAGTAGAAAAACGTTCTCGCTTTTACACACTGTAGAAATAGTCATTATCTCAAAAATGCCGGCGCTCGGGCCGCCCCGCGATCCATCTTCCCGGTAATCCTGAGGGAGGCGGGATCCGGGGCGCGTCCCCGCTCCGCGACACTGGAGGAGTTTGTCATGAAGGGGAGTATGAAGGCGTTCTATGCCGAAGCCGAGTGGGCGCCAAAGCCTGAATACGCCATGTCCGAGCGGGAACGGAGGGACCGGAGATCGTACCGGGCCGACCTCGCCTTCAAGAACGTCCGGGCCGGCCTGGCCGACCGGCCGATACCGGCCATCGGGAACGACGAGGTCCTTATCAGGATTGGCGCCTGCGGCATTTGCGGAAGCGATCTTCATACCCTCGACGTCGACGCGGCCGGGTATTCGTCGTTTGCCAGCCATGTCCGTTTTCCAGTCATCACCGGCCATGAATATTCGGGCGAAGTGGTGGAAATCGGCAAGGACGTCGCATCGCTCCGGGTCGGCGACCTGGTCGCGGTGGAGCAGATCGGCTGGTGCGGCGCCTGCCGCCCGTGCCGGGCCGGAAAGTTCAACCAGTGCGAAAACATCGAGGAGGCCGGCTTGTCCTGCGACGGCGGTTTTGTCGAGTACGGAGCGGTCCGGGAAAAGTTCTGCATTGTCATAAATTCGCTCGCCGACGCCCTCGGCGGCACGCTGCCGGCGTTCGAGGCCGGCGCCCTGGCCGAACCGACCTGCGTCGCCTACAACGGCATGGTGGTGAACGCGGGCGGCGTCACGCCCGGCTCGCACGTCGTCGTCTTCGGCGCCGGACCGATCGGCCTGGCCGCCATCGCCCTGGCGAAAGCCCTCGGCGCGGCGAAAATAATCGCCTTCAGTACAAACCATCTCCGGAACGCACTCGCGGCCACGATGGGCGCCGACGTCGTCCTGAACCCGACCGATCTGGCTACGAACGGAACAAGCGCCGGGCAGGCGGTAATGAAAGAAACCGGCGGCCTCGGCGCCGACATGATTGTGGAGGCGTCCGGCAATCTGAGTAACGTCTATCCGGAAATCTCCCGCTGCCTCGGGGTCGAGGCGCGGGTGGTGCAGTTAGGGATCGGCCCGGCCGCGTCAGGCTTCGACCTGATGCCGTTCGTCAGAAGAAATGCGAAGATAATCGGTTCTATGGGCCATGCCGGGAACAACGTGTTTCCGTCCGTACTCCGGATGATGGCGGCGGGGCGGCTCGACATGCGCCGGATGGTGACGGCGCGCTATCCGCTTTCCGAAACGGCGGCGGGAATCGCCGCTTCCGGCAAGAGGGAACTCGGGCATGGAAAAATTCTGGTCAGCCAGCATTATAGGCAAATAGAAACGTCCCGCTGACTTCAGCACCTTCGCGATAAACCCGAAGCGGAGCCAACGTGCCAAACTATAAATACCTGAACCTGTCCGAGCAATTGAAGTGCGAGATTCTCGCCGCGAATTCGACGTCCGGGCAGAAGATACCGACCGAGGCGGAATTGATGGAACGCTTCTCGGTCAGCCGCAACACCATCCGCCAGGCGATAAACCTGCTGGTCGGGGAAGGATTCCTTGTCAAGGTACAGGGAAGCGGTACCTTTATTTCGGAACGCCTGGCCGAATATCGGGGGAAAAAAAGAAATTCGCAAAAGACAAAATGCATCGGCGTCGTCATGAACCAGGTCAGCGCCTATGTCTTTCCCCATGTCCTCATGGGCATCAGCGACTACCTGTTCGAACACGACTATTACATGATTATCCGCATGACCTTCAACCAGGTCGCCCGCGAGGAACAGGTCCTTTCGGAAATGCTCGAGGCCGACGTCGCCGGATTGATTATAGAGCCGGCCCGTTCCACCCTGCCCACGGTCAACCGGGAACTGTACAAGCGTCTCGAAAAGAAATATCCGTGCGTCCTCATCCACGCCGACCTGCCGGAGTTTTCTTTTTCCTCCGTCGACAACTCCAACGTCGAAGGCTACGAACTGCTTCTCGACTACCTGGTCGAACGGGGCCACCGGGACATAGCCGCCCTCTGTAAGCTTGACGAACAGACCGGCGTCAAGCGCTACCTCGGTTATGCTCAGGGACTGCGAAAGCACGGCCTCAAGCTGAACGAAAGCCGCGTCCTGTGGTTCGCCGACGAGGATTTCGACAATATCTTTTCCGAAGAAAATTTCGTCCGCATCTTCAAGACGATCAAGAACTGCTCCGCCGTCATGTGCTTCAACGACGATCTGGCGAATAAATTCCTCCCGTTTCTCGAAAAGCACAAAATCCGCGTCCCTGAAGATCTGTCGGTCGTCGGTTTCGACGACCTGCGCCAAAGCCCCGACGACAAGCCGATAACCACCGTTCCCCATGCAAAAAAAGAATTGGGAAGAACGGCGGCGAAAGCCATTCTCAGGCTTATTGAAAATCCGTTCGCGGATGTGACGCACCGGTTCACGCCGGAAATAATCGAACGGGAAACTGTCGCGGTGCGAAAGTGACAGTGGAAGCGTCTGGCGAAGCCGCTTTTTCCGCTCATCGTTTCGTCGCCGGCGATTTGTGAACAACCCGGACCATTGGCGTGGTCCGGGATTCTTATGCCGGAAGGGTAAACCGAAAGTTTCACTTGCGCGCTTCCGCACCGTCAGGAAAATTCGTTGTACGGTTCAGGTCCGACTTCCGGACGGGAACGGCATAGGAAAGAGCGATTGACATGAAAATCCTGAGCTTCGGCTCCCTTAATAT
>JAJBTL010000008.1:0-4047 GCA_020860865.1 Planctomycetota bacterium
ATTAGCCAAGGAAAAATTGCCTGCGAGGCCTCATCCTTGTCATTCTCGTTAGTATGCCGATGTTCCTGACTGGTTGTTTGGGCGCATTCGCGTCGAACCAGGCGCGGCGGCAAGCTGCGCGTAGCGCGGATTATTACGTACGGACCTATGCCGAGCCGGAACTGAATGAAATGCAGGGTAACACGCCCGAGGCACGGACAAACAGTCGCCAAATGCGGAATGATATAGCCGACACCATTGTCCGGACCGGGAACGACCGGTACGACAACCGCGTCGGAGTGAATGAGCGCGGTTACATCGTCAATGCGCCATGAACGGATAGAGCTTTTGATTGCGGCTTCGTTTTAGAGCCGTGGAGTGACTATGACACATATTGGCTTCCTGGTTTTTCCCGACATGCTCCAATTGGATTTCACCGGTGCGTACGGCGTCCTTTCGGCCGGTCCTGATGTCAGAACGCACCTTGTTTGGAAGAATGTGGCGCCAATCCGGACAAGCGATCGACTTCTTATCACACCTGACACGACCGTGGCTGATTGTCCGCAGTTGGATGTTATTGTCGTTCCTGGTGGCGGTGGTGTTGTGCCCCTGATGAACGATGCGACGATCCTGTCCTTTCTCAAAGGTCAGGCCGAAAAGGCATTATGGGTAACTTCGGTCTGCACAGGCGCTCTCATATTGGGTGCGGCGGGGCTGATGGATGGATTTCGAGCGACGACACACTGGCTATCCCATGACCTCCTCCCTCTTTTCGGGGCCGAACCGGTGAGGCAACGGGTCGTACAGGATAGGAACCGGATGACCGGGGCAGGGGTGACGTCGGGGATTGACCTGGCCCTGACCTTGGCCGGCAGACTATGGGGTGATTCGGTGGCAGAGCAGATTCAATTAAACATGGAGTACGCTCCAGAGCCGCCGTACAATGCCGGCAGTCCGGACACGGCACCTGAGGCAACAATCACCGCCATGCGCGACCGGAGCACGACGCGGCAGCAGGAACGGCGCGCCGCGGCAGTGGCGGCGGCGGAACGGCTCAGGACAATGTGACTGTGGCGATTAAAATGTCGAACCGATATACATACATAAAGCCGCACCCGATTCGGGCTGCGGCTTTACGAATACATGGTACCCCGGAAGGGAATCGAACCCCTATCTACAGCTCCGGAGGCTGTCTATCCAAACTCGCAACCGCCTATAATATCAATAGGTTATAGTGACGAGAAAATGACAGGGACAGGCCCGGGGACAGTTTCGCATGGTAAACCAATCCAGGCCGCCGGCGGTTCGCAAGGGCCGGTATCGTACCCCGACCTTGCCGAAATGGAAGCCTTATGGCCCGGCCTCGCCGACCACGTCCGGGCCGGACTCCTCGCTATGGCACGGGCGGCGGCGGGGAAGTGAATGCGGTCGCGTCTCTTTGGCGACAATACCATTTCAACGCAGAGGGGGGCTATATCGCCCCCCCCTTTCGCGTATTTAGGTGACCCGATATGAGAGGAATCGATACCGCCACAGCTACCATTGGCGAGTTGTATTACAGTGGATTCCAATTGGAATGCTGTGCCAGGAATCGAATTGACTTGTAAATGGCTCGCAATTAATGACTTATTTTTAGGGCTCTTATAAATACCCACAATTATACCCACATTTTCGAAGGCTTCAATTCCCGCGCAAGGTGAGGCCAACGTTTTTGGATGGAACCGCCGCATTATATCGCATGGAAATTAGTATTCAATAAGCCATCCCGGAGGTTGCGCCATTTCACCGCCTTCGCGACCGCCACCAGCCACGCCCTTGATTACACCCCCCGAGTTAATTAGCACTCCAGGCCACCGGCGGCACTCCCGCCCCGGTCGCCGAGGGGGTGCCAATGGCATTCGATCATCCACATAAATTGACCCTCAAACGTCGAAGGACGACGGCCGGGTGTTGCTTCTCGGACCTTCCCATAGTTCGCGACCGTCGCGGCCGAATCATCTACAAGTGGGACGCCTATTACTCGGACTGCGACGATCCCCGCGACCAGCGAAAGCGGGACGTGTGGGAATTGGCCGAGGTGCTGGATGCCGACCGGCTACGTGCCGCCGAGGCGCGGGAAATCACCAGTGAAGCCCGCCAGCGCCGATTGGACGCCATCCACATCGACCCGGCCGAAAAAGGGCACTGCCATCCGACAGACGACATCGAAGACAATGGCGCCGCTTTAACTGCCACGACCGCCGACCACGCCTCAAGCATGACCGCCACCTGAGTACGCCGCAACCTCCTCGAAAAAGAATCCGTTTTTCCTCTTGCCTATTGTTACCCGTGGGATACGATAGGCACATGAACACCATCCATGAAACGCGGTGCTTCGCTGAATGGTTTCGGCACCTTCCGGACAGGAAGGGCCAAGCCCGTGTTCTCGACCGTATCCGTTCGGCCAGGGCCGGGAACTTCGGCGACAGCAAATCCCTCGGCGATGGTGTGTCGGAAATGCGAATCCATTTCGGGCCGGGATACCGCGTTTACTACGCCCAGGAAGGCCGGCAGGTTTATCTGCTCCTCATTGGTGGCGACAAGAGCGGCCAGAAGCGGGATATTCGAAACGCCAAAGAACTATGGAAAGAAATTCAGAAGGGCGAAATATGACCATGATTCGTGAGTTTGACGCGTCGCGGTACCTGGATGACGAGGAGACCATTGCCGAGTACCTTGCGGCCAGCCTTGAAGACCCCGACCCCAATGCCTTCCTGACTGCCCTCGGCGACGTCGCCAAGGCCCGAGGCATCACGCAATTGTCCAGAGACACCGGCCTCCGCCGCGAAAGCCTGTGCAAGACGTTCCAGGCCGGGAGAAAGCCGCAGTTCGACACCATCCAGAAAATCACGAAGGCGCTGGGCTTGGCGCTGTCCATCAAGGCGGCGGAATAGGGGCGCTTTTTCTTCATAATGCCGCAGATTGAATGAGCCTGACGTCCTCGTCTTTTTCCAACGCCTCCGTAATTTTCACGCCAACATTCCCGAAGATAGTTGACCGCCGTCGATAACGATGGTATCTTGATTCTCGCTGACTATCGTGCCGAACAGTAGGTCCGTAAATCAATATTTGTCCCGGAGTGGCCGGAGTCCGAGAGGCCCGGAAATACCCACCTGCGCACACCAGCGCGGCGGCACAGTATTCAGCACCAGACCGGGACTTTATTTGTCATATAATTCGCGGATCTTCTTTATGGAGGTTCTTTGTGAATTTTGAAAGCCCTATAGAAGAAGAGATGGCGAGGATACTCGAAAAATTTCTAAACCCAGAAATCTCTTTTGAATCACAAACTGAAGTCCAAACGATATGCGGGTTATTCCGCATGGATTTTGTTTTGTCAGATGGAAAATTTAGGGTTGGATTAGAATGCGATGGACGTGAATTCCATAAAGAACGCCACCATCTAGACGAATGGCGAGACGCTGCTATTTTAGGCGATGGGTTTGTAGACGAGATAGTGAGAATCCCCGGAAAAGCGATTTTCTATAATCCGAATGCATGTGCTTATTTCCTTTCTAAATGGTATCCACGCTTTTTCACAGAAAGAAGTTTACAAGTACTGAAAAGTATGATTAGGAAGGAGTTGGAAGACGGGGATCTAATTGATCGCGATGAAATGGATGCTGTGGTTTATTTTAATGATGGGGACGGCAACCGAATAACAGATCTCTGTTTTATTAGAAGATTTTATAGAGTGCCTCCTCCAGGTCGAGACGAATTTCTACATGTGCTTTATAACTTCGCCGTTAAAAAAGGTGGTGGCAGCCCGGATGAACTTCATAAAAAATGGCTGCAACGCAACGCATATATAGACCAGTGATTTCAGGTATTTTCCGGACCGTTGTGCCATGAGGCACAGAAAAGCGGAGCCGCCGGGAGGCACCCCGACGGCCCCTTGACCGCCTCCCCACTGGAGCGGGAGGAGACGGCCCATTATATCATCGGCCAGGCACGGCCGAATACTGGAGTGAATCATGGAAAGAACGGAAAGAATTGCCGTACTGGATCGTCTGGGAAATGTTCAAAAGG
>JAJBTL010000008.1:4057-4558 GCA_020860865.1 Planctomycetota bacterium
CAAAAGGACAGCGCAGGGATTAAAGTCACAGACGACATGTTGATCCGCGACCCCGACGGCAACATCATCACGGCGCCGGAGCAGAGCGACGCCATCGGTATGATCAAGAAATGTTTGGGCATCAACTTCGAGACGGTGCCTTTCAACCCCGACGACGGTGATGATAGCGTCCCGATAATCGCCTTCCTGAAGCCTGGCCCGAGAAAAGTCACCATGTTGCAGCGCCAAGCCGTAGCCGTCCTTGCCTGGCAAGCGAGGAACTATTACCCGGCAATCAGTCGCGACATGACCCACGTCAAAGACCTTCTCATTCCTTCCGCCTTCAACGAGGTAGATACCACCCCGCATCCCCACCACGTCATTCACCGGGAGTTTTACACCGAGGAGGACGCGTTTCGGCTGGCCGAGGTTGTCGAGAGGATTTTCGAGGCCCAGGTCAATGTCTTCGAAGACGATGACAAATGGTACGTCGCAGTCAACAGCGATTGCCCAGAGTTGGGG
>JAJBTL010000194.1 GCA_020860865.1 Planctomycetota bacterium
CAGGGCGGGGTCCAAAATGTCCACCCGGTTCGTCGCCGCCATGACGATGACGCCACCCCGGGAATAGGAATAGCCCATTTCGTCAAGGACGGCGGGAAGCGTCGAACCCTTCAGCACGTCGATAAAACCGAAGGTGAAGAAGGTCAGGAACGCGCCAATGGTCATGGCGATGATGCGGATGCGGTTCGTTCGGTTGTCCATGGGTTGCCTTGAGAAATGGTTTGGGAAACGTTTCAAAATGTCGGTAGGTCGATTTAGAAAATGTATGAACCATGATCGGTTTGATTGAACACAACGTAACCAGGATCACCCGCCGATGGATACCGTAAGATCATGCGATTCTAAAATCTTCTTGAGCTCGTCCACCTTTTCCGGCGTCAATTCGTTCGTATAGGAAAATGTGTATTCCTTGCCGATACGGGCGTTTTTCGATTCTCCCACCGAATGGTATTGAAGAATATCCACCCGCCGCACCCGTGGCATTCGTTCCTGGATGAAAGCGCCCATGGCATCGACGTTTTCCGCAGTGTCGTTGAAGTCGGGAATAAGGGGAAAGCGGGCAATCATTTCCCCCACCGTTGCCGCCGCCCGGACCGCGTTGTCAAGGATGACCTCGTTCCCGACCGCCGTCTTTTCCTTGTGCCGCGCCGAATCCATGTGCTTCAGGTCCATGAGGAGAAGGTCGACGTGGGCTATTACTGTAGAAAACGTCGGCCACGGCGTACACCCGCACGTCTCCATGGCGGTGTGTATTCCCTCCTCCCGGCAGTTCCGGAGTATCGCCGCCGCGAACTCGGGTTGACACGTCGCCTCCCCGCCGCCGAGAGTGATTCCGCCACCGGATTTTCTAAAAAAGACCTTGTCACGGCGAACCAGCTCCATAACGTCGTCCACCGACATCTCGCGGCCGTACGATACCCGCGCCTCGTAGAGGCAGGCGTCCACGCAGCGTAAGCACTTCTCGCACTTGTCCCACTCCACCCGTCCCGCGTTCCGGAACGCTTCTCCGTGCGGGCAGACGTCGGCGCACTTCATGCACCCGGCGCATTTGTCCGTGAACAATCCCGGCTCCGGCTTGAATCCCTGGGACTCCGGGTTTGTGCACCATTCGCAACGCAATGGACAACCCTTGAGAAAGACGAGCGTGCGGATGCCGTGGCCGTCGTGGGTGGCGAAAC
This sequence comes from Planctomycetota bacterium, assembly GCA_020860865.1. GTDB lineage: Bacteria > Planctomycetota > SZUA-567 > SZUA-567 > SZUA-567 > JAJBSZ01. The sequence continues at coordinate 1,179 of JAJBTL010000194.1, forward strand.
GTTGGGTGTCGAAGACTATTCCGGTTGTTTTGTTTTCTTGGGAGGACGTTGGCCCTGGATCTCCGATGATGTTTGGTGTTGTCTTTATGTTGCGTGACGCAAAAGTCGCTTTGCTCTTTTGCTCTGTGCGGTAGTCGCGCGCGTTTCTTTTTAGACCTTTCGTTTTTACCGATGATTAGAGGTTTCTTTTTTTGCGCGCTCCATTTTTATTTAGGATCTGGGGGCTGGCTGCGCCCCCAGACCCCGCAGCCAGCTTGAAGCTGGACCCATAACACTCTCGTGCTGGGTTGTGGCGCGCGGGGAACGTCGTGGGGGCTTCGCTCAGGGCCTTTGCTATGCTCTTACATGGCGTGTTCAGTGCGGCGCATATATTCGTCTTGTTGAGCCTTGGCTAATTGCACAAAGTACGCAGTCACACCACCCAATCGCACCCGAAGCGACAAATACTTCTCCGGCTCCGCCTGCGCCTTCTTCAACGTCTCCAAATCCACCTTCGTGATAGTCATCACATTGCCGCCCAATTCTACACACGACTCTAAAAACCCACACAAAATATCCCGGTTCTCCCCGCGCGTTTCTTTATTGAAACTCACCCGCAAATCCACCGGACACCCACTGTTCAACCGCGACAAATCAAACTTCGTCGATGAAAGTATCACCGCCGTCGGCCCCTGTCTGTCCCGTCCCACCGCCGGCGTATAATTACTGGAAAACGCCTCATGCGCCACCCGCCCGTCAAACGACGCCCAGGCGTTATGGCCAAACCGGGGATAATTCTCAAACGTCGCCACCCCGGCCGACACCCACAACCAGTCTATCTCCCGGTTCAGCTTGTCCGCCCGGTCGCAAAAATCGGTCATAAACCGCACCATAAGGTCGTCCGCCGCATCATCGTCGTTCCCATACTTCGGCGCCCGGTTCAAACAGCGCTGCCGCAATTCTTCATACCCTTCCCAATTCGCCCGGATAGCCGCCACCGCTTCCGCCAGCGACACCACCTTGTCCTCATACACCAGTTTTCTAAAAGCCGCCAATGAATCCACACAATGAGAAATACCGGTCGCGAACAAGGAATAAATCCGGTACCGCGCCCCCCGGTTCGTCATATCCAGACCCTTGTCGATGCAGTCCTCCACCATGGTGGAAAGAAACGGCTCCGGCGCTATTTGATGCAAAAGATCGTAGTATTTAATCTTGTTCCGAATGGCATTGTCCATCCGGTAATACACCTGCGAAAGATACGCCTGATAAAAATCCTCAAACGTCTCCAACCGGGAAATGATGTCGCCGTCGTCCCGCCCGATCATCTTGCCGCTCACCAACGACTTCCCGTTGTTGAGCATCGCCTCCATAATCGGCATCAGTTCGATATGCCCGTATGAATACTCCGTCTTCCCATACACCAACACTTCCCAACACCCGTCCGACGAATAATCGTAGGCATCCTCCGGCGGAATATGCAGCCGCTCCATAAGGCCCTTGCAAATGACGTCGTCGTTGAAGATAACCGGTTGCGCCCCGCCGACGCACAGCTCGTCCGCGATGAACCGGAGGTATTCCTTCGGACTCCCCGAATGCACCCGCGCCCCCAGCATCGGCGACACCAATTCCAACCGGTTAATTATCTCAAGGAAAAGGTAACTGAGATCGTTCGTGGCATCCTTTCCGTCCGGCCCGAGGCCGCCGACGATGGCGCTCTGCAGCCAGTGGTTGGCCGATTGCCCATAGGTGTAATCGGCGCTGTTCTCCATGTCGAAGGTGGTGGTCGGCTCATCCGGATCGCCTCCTTGCGACCAGTCGCCCATCCACGAATGGTTCTCCATGTGCTCTTTCAGGAATTGGGTCCGTTCGTTGAACTTCACCAGGAACGACGCCACCAGTTCCGCCGCCTGTTCCCGGGTGATCCGTCCCGCCTCCTTGTCCGCCTTGTAGTAGGGCCAGAGGTACTGGTCGACCCGCCCGAGCGGTGTGAAGGACAGGGTGCTATGTAAAAGCATATGGGTAAACCACACACTCTGGAGCGCCTCCTGGAATGTCTCCGCCGGCTGCATCGGCACTTTTTTGCAGATGCGGGCAATTTCGAGAAGCTCAGCCTTCCGGTCGATATTCTCCTCCCGCGCCGCCGTCTCGGCGACGAGCCGGGCATAACGGAGGGGAACCTCCCGGGCCGCCACAAGCGTGTGCCGGGCCGCTTCGAGAAAATCCCGCTTTTCCGTCTCGTCGTCCCGAAGCGTCGCGAGCTGGGCGTCGATATCCAGGATGATTCCGTCATAACCCTTCCGGAGCACCTTCGGGTAATACGGCAGGTGATGCCCCCACACCGATTTCCGGTCCAACGAATATTTCGCGAAGTATTCCGCTTCCTCGTCCGTCTCGTATTTCGGGAAAGTATGCCCAAACCCCACCGACGACATGGTGGCGACGCCGACGATTAGTTCGTGCGGCTTCAACTCCACCGGCATTTCCTTGCACACTTTCTCAAACGCCAACGCCTTCCGGATAATGACAGGCTTTTCGGCAACACCCGGCTGGTCGAGAATGGTAAGGTCGTCGCCCCACCATTCCTTCTTGACGAGAAACTCTTCGAAAATCTGCTTTTTCAAAATGGCGATGCGGTCCATGCTTTCGGTGCTGGCGCTCATGGCGATTCTCCTGGTATAGGTATCTCACAGAAAATGCTTGAATCTGCTTGTTATTCTACGTCAATATAAGCGAAAGTCAAGCATATGTCTGTGAATATCTGCATTTATTCGTAATTATTTACTGGATTATAAGTAATTTTAAGTATTCTGATGCGTGCAGAGCCACATTATTTCCGCCTGCTCGACTGGAACAGCACGGCGATAACGATAATGGCGGCGGTGAGCATGAGGCGGCTCGCTTCCTCCACCGCATTCAGGGAGAGAATTTTATCAAGGTAGCCCATGGTCAGGACGCCAATGATGGTCAAGCCGATGCCGCCGCGGCCGCCGGCCAGGCTGGTGCCGCCGATGACGACCATGCCGATTGCGTTCAGTTCATAGCCCATGCCCGCTTCCGGATCGCCCTGGTATTCCTGGGCCGCCTGGCAGATGCCGGCGATGGCGCAGCAGAACCCGGAAAAACCGTAGGCGAGGATTTTCGTCCAGAGAACCGGAACGCCGGACAGGCGTGACGCTTCTTCGTTGCCGCCCACCGAATAGACGTACCGCCCCCAGGTGAGCTTGTTCAGGATAATATAGGTAAGGAGCATGCAGGCGAACATGATGATGGTGACGACGGCGATGTTGTTCCCGAGGATGCGGGCATTGAGCCAGTTGGTGAGATCCGGGAAGACGGTTATGTAGATGATGGAGCCGTCCTCGGCGTAGGATACGTTCATAATTTTCCGGC
>JAJBTL010000290.1 GCA_020860865.1 Planctomycetota bacterium
CCGTTATCCTTGGCGCCGTCGTCGACAACGCCGTGACCTTGTCCGTGGTTTTTACCAGCCTCGGCATCATGCTCGTGAGTATTGCCGGAAGCGCGGTGATGCGGAATTTCTCCATCATCCGCCAGACCGTCGGCGGCTATACCATGTGCGCGGAAAAGCGTATCGACATCGGCGAACGGCTGAAGTACATGCCGATGGGTTATTTCAGCGACAACAACCTCGGCCGCATTGCCTCCATAACGACGAACACGGCGGAAAACCTCCAGGACGTCGCCACCCGCGTTATCCAGATGTATTTGCAGGGCGTCATCAACACTGTCGTTTTTATCCTGGCGCTCGGTGTTTTCAACATCCGGGTCGGCCTGGTCGCGGCGGCCGGCATGGGGCTGTTCTTCCTGGTGAACGCCATTCTGCAACAGGTGTCCAAACGCATTTCACCACGGAAAACCGAGGCCGACGAAACAATCGTCGACGCCGTCCTCGAATATGTCCAGGGCATCGGCGTCGTCAAGTCGTACAACCTGACGGACCGGGCGGACAGTAAAATCGAGAACGCCATCACGGAATGCGAACAGGTCAATTTCAACCTCGAGAAAAAGTTCGTTCCATTGCACGGGCTGCAGACAGTCGTCCTCAAGCTGGCCGGCGTCGCCATGGCCGGGACGGCGATTGGCCTTCATCTCCGGGGGCTGTTTCCCCTGGTGGATTGCCTCCTCATGATAATCTGTTCGTTCATGGTGTTCGCGGCGTTGGAGACGGCCGGGCTTTATTCAGCCCTTCTTCGGATAGTCGATCTCTCGGTCAGGCGGATGGAGGAAATTTTCGAGACGCCGGTGATGGACGGGGACGGCCGGGACGTCAGGCCGGACCATTTCGCCATCGAGGGACGGGAGGTGACGTTCTCGTACAACAGCCGGAAAATTATCGACAAGGTCAGCTACAGGATTGGCGCCGGGACGACAACCGCCATCGTCGGTCCGTCGGGGAGCGGCAAGACGACCCTCTGCAACCTCATGGCCCGGTTCTGGGACGTCGACGACGGCGCCATCCTGGTCGGCGGCCGGGACGTCCGGGAATACAAGCTGGACAACCTCCTCGGGAGCGTCAGCATGGTATTCCAGAACGTCTACCTGTTTAACGCCAGCATTGCCAACAATATCGCCTTCGGCCGGCCCGGCGCCACCCGGGAACAAGTGGTCGAGGCGGCGAAAAAGGCCTGTTGCCACGAGTTCGTCAGCGCCTTGCCGGACGGGTACGATACTGTCGTTGGCGAAGGCGGCGCCACACTGTCCGGCGGCGAACGCCAGCGCATCAGTATCGCCCGGGCGATACTGAAGGACGCGCCCATCGTCTTCCTGGACGAAACGACGGCGAATGTTGATCCGGAAAACGAGCAGCAGCTCCAGACCGCCATCGGCGAATTGACCAGGGACAAGACCATCGTCATGATTGCCCACCGGCTGAAAACGGTCCGCCACGCCGACCAGACCCTTGTCCTGGACAAGGGGAAAATCGTCCAGCGCGGCACGCACGACGAACTGATTCGCCAGGGCGGACTGTACGCCACGTTTGTCCGCCGGCGGGAACAGGCGGTGGGATGGAAGCTCGGGAGCGGGGAGGCAATGACCTATTGTTTGCCGATTCTCGCGGAACATTCGGCCGGGTAGGGGGTGTTTCGAATTCCTCACACTGGAGGGATTTCTCAAGGACGGCATGATACTCGACAATTCTACCGCATTATAATCATGAAAAAGCGCCGGCGGACCGCATGGATTGCCGGCGCTGTTTTTTTGCCTCGCCTTTTTTCGTTGTGGTGGCCGGTGTCCGCGTTTTCTTCTGGCCAGGTTCTCCGATAGTGGCGGATTACCATAACTAAACGCCTTTTCATGGACGCCTCTATTCAACCCCGGAATTCCGCATCCAGCCGGGTTTGATGATAATTTCAATGTTTTTTATATATTGACAACCTTCACTGCTGTAGCTACACTACGGATCATTGATGGAATTATTCCATTTATAAACTATCTCGACTCCGACTATCATCACTCGACGCACCGCACGACACAGCCTGCATAAAATTTTGCGCAAGATTTTTTGCACCATGGGGATATGGCGTTCATGCGCCTGTCTCCACGGTTTTTGACGCGACGTTGATGGCAGAAAGAGGACGATGGGATGTTTTTTGTATCAATAAATTAAGCAATATTAATTATGGAGATTCGTAAGCATTTCTAAACAATTAATCAGCCAAACCGTCGTGTAACTCCGCCCAGCCGGCCTTCGCCATTCGGATATCACCCAGCCATGGGTGAGTGGATACAACGTGCCTTTTCACACCGTTTTGGGAGACAGACATGAAAACCAGCATGAACACCCTGGCCATGGCGGCGTTCGCCTTCGCCCTGTTGTTCGCCGCGACAGTTTACGGCGCCGACGGCAAACGCTATACCCTGACCATGACCGGCCAGGACGCCGAAGGCCTGCCGTCCACCAACGCCATGCATAAAATCGCCGACGAGGTGAAGGCCCGCACCGACGGCAAAGTCAGGATAAAGGTCTACCCGTCGAACCAGCTCGGCGAGGCCAAGCTCCAGTACCAGGGCATTATGGACGGTTCCATCGACATGATGCTCGGCTACCTCGACCCGACCTACTCCCAGGCCTTCGACGTCACCACCATCCCGTTCCTTGCCAGCAACTACGACGAAATCGCCTATATCGCCTCCAAGGAATCCAACTGCTACAAGCTGTTCGAGGAAAACTGCGCCGCCACCGACATGGTCTTCCTCGGCTTCTTCCTGAACGGCGTCAACGGCATCTTTTCCGTGAAGGATCTCGGCGACTACCAAGACCCGGACGCCAGAAAAACCGCCCTCATCCGCATCGCCAATTCCGTCACCTACAAAATGGGTATCGAAGCCATGGGCTATCCCACCGTCACCATTCCCTGGCCCGACACCTACACCTCCCTCCAGACCGGCGTGATGGACGGCATGACCGGCATCCCGTCGTACATGGTCGACCAGAACTTCGGCGACATTGCCAAATACTTCCTTCCCCTTGACATGTTCATGGAAACGAACGCCATCCTCATTTCCCCGGTGACCCGGGACAGCCTGCCGAAGGAGTACATGGACATAATCCAACAGGTCGTCGACGAAGTGTCGGCCGAATCCCTCAAGACCACCGAGGCCAATGTCAACGCCGGCATCGAATCACTCCGGGCCAAGAACGTGACAATACTGCCGTTCTCCAACGAAGACCGCGACCGCGTCGCCCGCCGGGTCAGGGAAAAAACCGCCGGCGCCCTTCTCGACTATTTCGGCAAGGACATTCTGGACAAGGTCCAGGAAGACATCGCCAACGCCGGGAAGGCGAGATAGTATCCGCACTTTTTAGATTTTTCTCCATACGCCGTTCGAATGGCGGACACGGGTTTTTTCCTTGATGAACGTCATGAAAAACTCGTGTCCGCATTGTAGAACATTTGTTCAAGAAGAACCGGTGTTTGTAAAACTGCGGTAGTACTATGTTCTTTAATTCTTCTCTCCATTGACCCGCCGCATTCCGCGCCGGTTCCGGCGCGAACAGTTTATAAAAGGATTGACGCCATGCGATCCCTCCAGAAATTCTACCATGCGGTCTGGGACAATTCCCTCGCCCGGCGCCTTCGGAAGGTTTATCAGGCCTTTCTTTTCGCCTCCGGCGCGGCGATTGTCCTCGCCATGCTGGCCACCGTTCTTATGCGCTATGTCTTCAAGACCGACCTGTTCGGCATGGAGGAAGTGGTCCTCACCGTCGCCATCTGGTTCTATTTTCTCGGCGCCGCCAACGGCAGCATGGAAGATTCGCAGATCCGCGCCGACATCACCACCGTCATTATTAAAAGCGCCGGCATCCGCCGCTTTCTCCGGATACTTACCCGGCTTATCGAGATTGTCGTTCTCGTCTTCTTTATCGTCATGACGGTGCGGCTCCTCATTACGAACTTCATACGCTTCCCGACCACCCAGGGTTTGAAGATTCCCTATGTCGTTCCGCAGATGGCCATCGCCATCGGGTTCGTCCTTATGCTCTTCTACACAATCGGCCACCTCCTCGTCGATATCGCGCCCGAAGCGGAGGCGGCGCCGGACAGCGCGCCGGACAACGCCTGAACGACCCGTTCCCGGAATCGGCGGTTCCGTATTCGGAGCGTGTACGACGCTTTTTTTGACGCGAAGGGGCAGGGGCTGTCCTGTTCCCGTTTTTCGCTTGGCCCGGAGCGTTTTTGAGAAGGGGTGTTTCTTCTTCTTTGAAATGTTCTTGGAGGAAAATTTTCATGGACGCATTGGCAGGTATTATCGCGCTTATAATCATGATCTGCATTGGCGTGTCCATCCCGTTCGCCTTTGGCGCGGTCGTGATGTATTATTATTTCACCTTCGGCGGCTCTCCCGCCACCACCATCGCCGTCGGCTACAGTAATATCAACTCCCTGGTTGTCCTAGAGATTCCCCTCTTCATAATCTCGGGGGGCGTTATAGAAAGGGTGTTAATCGGCGACGCC
>JAJBTL010000293.1 GCA_020860865.1 Planctomycetota bacterium
GTCTATCCACCCGGCGCCGAAGCCCTGTTCCTTTTCAAAGTGGTAGAAGTAGACTTCCGGCTGCGGATGCCAATGCGGCGGATAGCTCGACCATTTGCCCGGCAGGTTGACGACTTCGCCGAGGACCATGTTGGAATAGGGGGCGTTCCCGTAATCGAAGCTGGTGCGGACGTCCCGCTTGATGCAGCCGCCGCATTCGCCGTTCGCGCCGCGCCGCCAGGTGTCTGTTTCTTCCGGCGTGTACAGGTGGGTCGGGAAGGTTTTCTCGTTCGTCGTCGCCTGCACATACACCTTGCACGGCTCCTCCGCCGTGATGCTGCTGGTAGCGCCCCGGGACTGGTGCAGGCACCAGGTGTCGTAGTCGAAGGGATTCGGCCGGTCCATCGTCACGGCCGTGCCGTTGAAGCGGGCGACGGCCTTGCCGTACAACAGTATCCACGCCACTTCTTTGTCATCTTCATGGAACTCGTAGGTGTCGCCCGGTTCCATCATGATGATGCCGACATCCATCATGCTGCCATAGCCGTTGTCGGTGTCTTCGCGGGTGTACTCGTTGTAGCCCCGCTCCAGTTTCTTGTCGATGTACATGGTAGTCTCCGGAGAACGAGAAAAAGAACAAAGCCGTGCTGAAATAGGCGGAGCGGAAGAGTCCGGTTACTGCATTGCACGAAGTTTCAGGAACGTTTCAAAAAGCCTTCTTCACCGCGAATGCCTTGATGTGGCTGAACTCCTCCAAGGACACGCTGATGCCTTCGCGGCCGATGCTGCTCATCTTGTAGCCGCCGAACGGCTGGTCGAGGTGGCGGTAGCCGCCGGAACCGTTCACCACCGCCGCGCCGGCCTTCAATTTGCCGCCGACCCGGAAGGCGCGCCGCAGATCCGCCGTCATCAAACCGGACGACAGGCCGAAACACGAATTATTGGCGATGCGGATGGCGTCATCTTCCGTGTCGAAGGGGATGAGCGGAAACACCGGCCCGAACACCTCCATGTCCGAGGCGATAGCCATTTCCGGTGTGACATTGGTGAGAATGGCCGGCGCTATCCGCGCCCCGTCGCGCCGACCGCCGTGGTGCAGGGTCGCGCCTTCTTTCACCGTTTCGGCAAGCTGCCGCTCCACTTCCACTGCCGCGTTTTCCGACACGAGCGCGGTGACGACCGCGTCGGGGTCGAGGGCGCTCCCGGTCTTCACGGAGGCAATCCGGGCTGTCAACTTTTCCACCACCTCATCATAAACGTCCTTATGGACGATGAACCGTTTCGAGGCGCAGCAGACCTGGCCGTTGTTTTCCAACCGGCTGGTGGTCATTTCATCGATGGCGTCGTCGATGTCGGCGTCGTCGAAGATGATCATGGCGTCGTTGCCGCCCAGTTCGAAATAGAGCCGTTTCAATGTGTCGGCGCCGTCCCGCATCAGCGCCTGGCCGGCCGGGGTGCTCCCGGTCATGCTGATGGCGTCGACGGCCTGGTTCTTGACGACCTGCGCCACCATGTCGGCCCGATCGCAGACCATGAACTGGACTACGCCTTCCGGGAACCCGGCCTTTTTGGCGACAGCGTCCAGCGCCATGACGGCGAGGGGATTGGCCGACGGCGCCTTGACGAGTACCGTGTTCCCCATGATCAGGGCGGGCGCGATTTTCTGGAAGGTCAGTTCAATCGGGAAATTGAAGGGGATGATGCAGGCGATGACGCCGAGCGCCTCACGCCGGGTAAAGACCAGGTCCTTCTCGAAGCCGGGGGCGTTCCCCGTCAAGACCTCGCCGTAGAGGTGCTTGGCCCGTTCGACAGCGGCGCGGAGCAGCTTGGCGCCGTCTTCGTTTTCTCCCCGCGCCTGGACGATGGGCTTGGCCATGTCCTTGGCGGACAGGGTGGCTATCGTTTCGTTCGCCGCTTCCAGTTCGTCGGCGAAGCGCATGAGAATGTCGCCACGGGCGTACAGGGGCGTCTCCTCCCAGGCGGGCTGGGCCGCGCGGGCCTTCCTGACCATGGCGTCGAGGCAGGCGGCGTTGGCCAGTTCCAGCGTGTCAAGCAGTTCGCCCGTCGCCGGGTTGGTGACTTTTAAGGTTTTCGTCATTGGATTTTCCTTTTCAGAACAGGACAGGATGGAAACCTGGTCACGCCAAGGCCATGGCCCCAGTTAACTCCATCACGTCGGCGCAGTCAAGGCCGAATGCTTCGGCGACGCCGTCGCAGGTGCAGTGCCTGTCGTAGCAGTTGACGCCGGGTATGAGGCCGGCTTCCATCCGGAGAGCCGCTTCCAGGCCGTGCTTGGCGATGAGGAGGCCGTACCGGAGGGTGGTGTTTGTCAGGGCGAGGGTGGCTGTGTGGGAAACGGCGCCCGGCATGTTGGCGACGCAGTAGTGGACAATCCCGTCGAGGACGAAAATCGGATCCTGGTGCGTGGTCGGGTGGCTTGTTTCAAAACAGCCGCCCTGGTCCACGGCGACGTCGACAAGAACGGTGCCCTTGGTCATGAGTTTGAGATCGTCCCGGAGAATGAGCTTGGGCGCCTTCCGGCCGGGAATGAGGACCGCGCCGATGACCATGTCCGCCCCCTTGATGGCGTCCTGGATGCTCGCCCGGGTGCTAATGAGGGTCTGGACCCGGCCGCCAAACAGATCGTCCAGGTAGGCGAGGCGCCTCGCGGAGATATCCATGATGGTGACGTTGGCGCCGAGGCCGACGGCGATCCTGGCGGCATTGGTGCCGACCACGCCGCCGCCGAGGATGACGACATTAGCCTTCCTGACGCCGGGAACGCCGGCCAGGAGCACGCCGCGGCCGCCGAAAGGTTTTTGCAGGAATTTCGCCCCTTCCTGCGCCGACATGCGGCCGGCGATTTCGCTCATCGGGGTCAGGCAGGGGAGGGCGCCGGCCTGGTCGACGATGGTCTCGTAGGCGACGGCCTTTGTCCCGGCCTTCAGGAGCGCTTCCGTCAGGGCCCGGTCGGAGATAATCAGTGTCGCCACGGCGAGGATGACGACCACCGCGACGGTGAGGGCGATGGCGGTGCGGGTGAGGATGCGGATGCGGCGCTTCCTCGCCTCGACGTCGGCGCGGGCGGCGAGGATGGCGTCCTTCAGTTCCCCGACATCGTCCGGCGGGACATCCGAAATGGTGGTGAGGGCGAGGTCGTAGTCGCCTTTTTCGTAGGCGGCGCGGGCGTATTCGATACGGGCCCGGTGGCGGCCTTCCGCCGCGTCGGTGTTGCCGTCCCATAGTTTGAGCGCTTCGTCGTAGCCGAATATGGCCTGGGCGTACAGGTTGTAGTCGCGGGCGGCCATCGCCTCCCGGAGCGCTTCGGCGGCGCTGGCGGCGAGGACGAGGGATTCCCGGTGCGTCTGGACCGAGACGACGGCGTTTTGGAAATCCTTGACCGTTGGGTAGCGGTCGTAGGGATTTGTCTCCATCGCCTTCAGGGCGACGCGGACCAGGTCGTCCATGTGGAAGGCCGGCTCTATCCGGTTCTCCGCCGCCGCGAGGAGGCATTCGGAGGCGTTGGCGCCACGGTGCGGCCGGAGGCCGGTGAGGACTTCGTAGAGGATGGCGCCGAGGAGGTAGATGTCGCTGGCGGTGCCTATCCTATCCACTTCCCCCAGAGCCATCTCCGGCGCCATATAGGCCGGGGTGCCGGCGACGGCGTTGGCGTGGGACAGTTCTTCGGCCTTGTCCGATTCGTAGAGGCTCACGGCCAGGCCCCAGTCCATCAAGAGCACCTCGCCGTAGTTTCCTATCATGACGTTGGCGGGCTTCAGGTCCCGGTGGATGATGCCCTTGTCGTGGGCGAAGGCGACGGCGTCGCATATGCGGAGGAGGATGTCGAGGTTTTCCCGCTCGGTCTTGACGGCGAGGCTCTGGGACCACGGTTCGCCACGGACGATTTTCATGGCGTAGAACAGGTCGCCGGATTCGGTGCGGCCGAGATCGTAAATCGGGATGATGTTCGGGTGATCGAGGTCGCCCGTCACCAACGCCTCCGCCACCATCTTCCGGCGCGGGCCTTCCCGGTCGGCGGTCTCGGGGGAGATCATTTTCACCGCCACTTCCCGGTTCAGGGACGACTGTTTGGCACTGTAGACGACGCCCATGCCGCCACGGCCGAGGGCTCCCGTAACAACGAAGTCGTTGTTGTCCGCCGTGGCGACGCGTTCGCCCCGACCGGGCGGCTGGTGCGACAGTCGGCTGGTGCGGATGGTGACGCTGGCGAGAAAGTCCGCCGGCGCCTTCGGGAACGGCGCGGCGTAGAACGATTCGCCGTCGGTGGGAAGGGGCGCGTCCGGGTCATCGACGTCGAACCAACTGCCGCCGCTGGCGGCGTCGGCCTTCAGGGTGACGTCGGCGGAGGCGTTGCCGACCGAGGCGAGAATCGTTCCCCAGAGGAACTCCACCCGGTCGGCCTTTTCGTTCCGCAGTGTCGGGATGGCGGAACCGCTGTTGCCGGCATCGACGGTGGGACTGTCGTCCGAGTCGTCGTGAGGGGCGCTAAAGG
>JAJBTL010000316.1 GCA_020860865.1 Planctomycetota bacterium
CCGCCAGTTCGCGACCACCACCACCCGGACCAGGCGATTGTCCAATTCCACCACCTCGGACATGCCGACGAGGGATTCCCGCCCCAGTATCTCCCTGAACACCGTGCCGAAATACTGGTTATGCCCCACCACCACGGCGAGAAGAAGCGCCAGGCCGAGGAGGCCCCTCCGGCTGTGCCCAATGAGCCCGCGGCCGCCGACTATGCAGGCCAGCCGCAGGCGGACCGCCGCCGTCTGGCTGGTGAACCCGGGCATCAGGCCGGACGCGCCCTCATGGGCCCGGAGAATGAGTTCGGCATAACGGAAGCGGTCGACGCCCTGGTCGATGACTGCCCGGTCGCAGGAAAATTCCAGGGAATTCACCAGTCTTCGAACCGCTCTCCGCATCCACGGGCTGAACCAGAAAACAATCCGCACAGCGCGGCAGGCCATGAGGACAAGGCCGTCGCGGCGGTGAAGATGGGCCAGTTCGTGCATGTACATGGCGAACCGGGCGTTGTCGTCGTGGGCGGCCAGGAAGCCAGCCGGGACAAGGACGAACCGCCGCCGCAAGAAACGACACGCGGCGAGGACGCCGTCCCGTCCGGAAGAAACCAGCCGCACGCTGTCCGTCAGGCCTGACGCCAGGCGCGCCCGGTCGAACACCGCGTCCGCCGGCGCCTCGGGAAGGCCGGCGACCCAGCGCTGGAGCCGCCACAGTTCCCGGGCGGTGAGGGCGAGCCCGACAATGACACCGGCGGCCCAGATCAGCATGGGGAAGGCCGGCACGATCGTCCCGACCCGGTCCGGCGGCAAGAGGGACAGTGTCGCCATTATGAACGCCGACACGACCGGCCGGAGCGGCGTACAGACGATGCCGATGCCGGCCGCAAGGACAAGCGGTTCGGTCCACGACCGCGTTTCCAGGCGTAACGTCGGGAACACGGCGTCCACCGCGCTTCGGAGCGGCGTCAAGGCGGCATGGACGACGGCGACAAGAAGCACCAGGTCGAACACCTGGACAATTCCAAAAAGAACCGGGTCGGTCATCACCGCCATCTGGAGCCATTGGTCCAATCCGGACACTGGTGCGCTCATTCCATTCCTTTGTTGCCAACCGGTCGATACCAAACCAGGTCGGGCACGGCGCCATGCGTCGTCGTCGCCGAGCCGCTTCGCTTCCTGAGTTTTATACGGGGCATAACGGTAAACATCCAATGTATCACCCATAAGAATAGGAAAACCCCCTCGGGGGAGCAACGGTAAATCCGGGAACGCCGTCCGCTCCGCCTTCTCCGCCGTTCGCCCGGCCGCCTGGGAAAACGGTTCGTCGGCGGGCGGGCGGCGTTCTTCCAGCGGAAAAAAAGTCGGCGATTTTTCGGGACGGCGCGTGAACGCCGCTATAGTGCGCCGTTATGCGGGTGAACGGAAACCGCCCGCCAGGACTTTGCAAGGAGAAAAATTCATGTCTCAGGAGTTACGGCTCGCCCTTCGCCAACGCGAGCGGGAACAGGAACGCCGGCGCGAACGGCACAACGAATTTCGCCAGGACGTTCTCGCCGTCGCCTCGCGGCCGGAAGGCGAACGGTTCCTCCGCCGCCTGCTCGACGACGCCGACATCTTCCTGCCGGGATTCCGGCCGGAGCCGGAAGGCGCGTTCCACGCCGGACGCCGCGACGCCGGCCTTCGCCTTTGGCGCCTCCTCCGGGAAAACCTGCCGCCGGAACGGTTCGCCGCCCTCGCCCTGGCCGAGCGGCCGGACCCCCTGGCCACGCTGGCCGACGACGATGGTGTCGATGCCGACGAAATGGAGGACGGGGACGATTCGCGGCTGTGCGACTTTTTTTGATCACCTGCACCTTGCTGCATCGCGACAGCGTTCCGGTCAGGTTCGGTAGGAGGGGCCGGCCCGTGATTATATCACCCGGAAGCCTGAAAATTGTGCGGTGGGGGTTCGGGCTTTTCCATGGAGGCCGACAGTCCCCAACACCGAACCCGGCCGGAACGCCCGCGATGGCAGCGCCCGTCACATTCTCTTGAAAAGAGGGGAGAACGAAATATGCAAGACGAACCCATACAGGACCCGATGGCCCCGGACGAACCGGCGGCCCGGGCCCAGCCCGCTCCGGGCGCGGTCGGAGCGGTGGAGGCGGTCGCGGAGCCGCGTCGGGAAGACGCCGGCGCCGGCGGCTTCCTGACCGCTCCGGCGACGCCGGCAGCGGAGGACGGCGTCCTCGCCCCGGCCGGTGTGCCGGACGGCGACGACTACGGCGAGTTCGCCTGGCCCGAGGGCTTCCAGGTCAATCCGGCCGCGCTCGGCCGTTTTGTCCCGCTCGCCCGGGAACTCGGCCTCGACAAGGCCGGCGCCCAGCGGCTGGCTCAGCTCTACGCCGAACTCGACCAGGACCGCCACCGGGAACAGGCCGCCTTCATCGCCGGCCAGAACAAGGAATGGCGCGACGAAATCCGCAGTCATCCCGAATACGGCGGCGCCAACCTGGAGCGCACCGCCGGCGACGTCGCCCGGACCATGCGCCGCTACGGCAGTCCCCGGCTGATGGAACAGATCCGCCAGATGAATGTCCAGAACTGGCCGGAGATGTTCTACTTCCTCGCCCGGGTCTCCCGGGCGGTGTCCGAGGATTGCTCGCCCGGCGGCGGACCGGACAGCGGCGCCGCCGTCTCCACCGCCCGCCTGCTGTTCCCCGGCCTCAGGTAAACAGGTCGGGCGAACAGAACCGCCGGTCGGCGTCGTCCCTGTATCGCCGACCGCATTGTAAAACTCCCACGAGAACCCCGCAGGCCGTGATCCCCCCGCCGGTGCGTTAGCGCCCGGTGCGGCCGCGCCGTCGTCGGTTTGCCGGCGGTTCCGGAGGAGTTCCGTTATACCTGCATACTATGAGGAGAAAGAATGTCAACAGTTGGAATGCGCAGCCTCACCCTTGGCGATTATGCCAAGCGCCTCGGCCCGGACAAGCAGATCGGCCGGGTCATGGAAATTCTCGAGCAGTCGAACGAAGTCCTCGACGACGCCATGTTCCTCGAGGCGAATAATGTCACCACCCACCGGACCGTCATTCGGACCGGCCTGCCGGAAAGCTACTGGCGCTCCCTGAACCGGGGCGTTCCGAAATCGAAAAGCCGCACCGTGCAGGTCGACGACCGCATCGGCATCCTCGAGACCTGGTCGGTGGTCGACGCCGCCCTTGCCGAACTCAACGGCCAGCAGGCCGATTTCCTGTTGTCCGAAGAACGGGCCTTTCTCGAAAGCATGAACCAGGAAGTGGCCCGGACCATCTTTTACGGCGACATCACCTCGAGCCCGGCGGCGTTCCAGGGCCTGTCGTCCCGGTTCAACACCGCCGATCCGGCCAAGGCCGAACTGGCGGTGAACGTCATCGACGCCGGCGGCACCGGCACCAACCTGACCTCGGCCTGGCTCTGCGTCTGGGGCGACCTGTCCCTCCACATGATCTATCCGAAAGGCACGCCGAGCGGCCTCAAGCGGGAATTCCTCGGCCGCTGCCCGGTGGTGGACGACGACGCCAACGAGTTCATGGGCTACAAGACGAACTACTCCTGGTCCCTCGGCCTCTGCGTCCGGGACTGGCGCTATGTGGTCCGCATTGCCAATATCGACACGGCGCAAATCGACACCCTTCTGAATGGCGGCGCCGTCGACGCGTCCGGCCAGGCCCTTATCCGTTGCATGATAAAGGCCCATAACCTTATCCCGAACATCCGCCTCGGCCGCCCGGCCTGGTACATGAACCGGAACGTCAAGACCCTCCTCGACCTCATGGCGGCGGAAAAGTCCAACGTCAACCTGACCATGGCCAACTTCGCCGGCGAATCCGTCACCGCCTTCAAGGGCGTGCCGGTCCGCCAGGTCGACGCCCTGACAAACACCGAATCGTCCATCCGGGTCTAGTCGCCACGGCCTTATCGTTCGTGAACAACACTGCAACCCAAAGGAGTCAACCCATGTGGGATTATGAAACAATCTTCTCGGACAAGCAAAAACTGGCGACCGAGAACACCACCTCCGAGAACATCCTGGACGTCGGCCCGAAGGACATCGCCCCCGGCGAACCCGTCGTCCTCCAGATCTCCCTCGACCGGGGCGGCAACAGCGCCCTCACCGTGACGGTGGAGTCGGCGAATGATGCCGCCATGTCCGACGCCGTCGACCGGGTCGTCTACCTGGTCGACGCGGACAAGGGCCGGGCCGGCGGCGTCGTCCTGGCGGCTCCGCTGCCGAGTGGCGGCGGCCGGTTCCTCAGGCTGAAGTACTCGGGCGGCGTCGGCGCCAGCGTTGTCGCCGGGCTGGTCCAGGCGGCCCAGACGAGCGGCATGCGCCGGTAGAACGCGTTTTTCGGGACCGCCCGGAAGGGCTGCCACCCGAGCCGTCGTCCATAACCGCCGGTCGCGCCCGCGCGTTTGTTAGGGGGCGGGGGGTGTGCCGGGGGTTTTTCAAGACAGGTCATTTTGAAACTGTGCGGCAAAATTGG
>JAJBTL010000049.1 GCA_020860865.1 Planctomycetota bacterium
ACCCTGATCTCCAGCCGGTGAACGTGACTGTTCTCGGCGGCGTCAGTATCGGTGGCCTCGACCAGGACGGCCGGGTCGGACGGGCGCTCGATCGGCCGCTGACGGTCCGGTTGGAAAAGGCGCCGGGCGAGTACGTCGCCGCCGGCGAGGGCATGGTCCGCTTCACCCTCATGAACGCGCCTGAAGGCACCAGCCTGTCTGCCACTGTCAGGCGCACGGACGAAGACGGCACCGCGGCGACCGACATCAAGCTTGGCAAGACCCAGGGCAGGGTGGACGTCGCCATAAACATACTCTCGGGCCTTAACGGGAGTAACACCTCCGTCCTCGCCCCGATAGAAACGCATTTTTTCGCCATCGACTTCATATCCGTCACCATATCCATCCTGGGCGGTTTGGCGTTGTTCCTGTTCGGAATGCGAATGCTCTCGGAATCGCTCCAGTTCGTCGCCGGCGACAAGCTCAGGGCCATGCTGAACCTCCTCACGACGAACCGGTTCATGGCGGTCGGAGCCGGGGCGATGATCACCGCCCTAATCCAGAGCTCGTCCGCCTGCACCGTTATGGTGGTCGGGTTTGTCAATGCCGGTTTGATGAAGTTGGAACAGGCCATCGGCGTTATTATGGGCGCGAACATCGGCACAACTATCACGGCCCAGATTATCGCTTTGAAGTTAAGCGCCCTCGCCATGCCGGCCATCGCCATCGGCGTCGCCATCCTTCTCTTCTCCAAGCGGCGGATGGTGCAGTATCAGGCCAGCATTCTCATCGGCTTCGGCATCCTGTTCCTCGGCCTTAACCTTATGTCGGCGGAACTGGGGCAGTTGAAAAATTCGGAAACCGTTGTCTCCCTGTTCCGGGGGCTTGACGCGGTGCCGGGCGCCAGCGGCTATGTGCCCCTCTACCCATTCCTGAAGGCGGTGTTTTACGGGCTTATCGTCACCCTGATTCTTCAGAGTTCATCAGCGACCATCGGCCTCCTTATCACCGTCGCGGCGGCGGGCCTTATCGATCCGTTCGCGGCGTTCGGCATCCTTCTCGGCGACAACATCGGCACCACCATCACCGCGCTTCTCGCCTCCATCGGCACCTCGACGGCGGCCAAACGGGCGGCGGTGTTCCATTTAACCTTCAACGTCCTCGGCTGCCTTCTTATGATGGGACTGAATTTTATCCAATGGCCAGGCATGCACGGACGACCCGTCTTTATGGAACTGGCGAATCGCCTCACTTCGGGCGACGTGTTTGTCGGGGCGGAAAATCTCCCCCGCTTCATCGCGAACGCCCACACCCTGTTCAACCTGACCTGCACGGCGCTGTTCATCTCCTGTGTCCCGCAGTTCGCCCGCCTGTGCCGCTGGCTCGTCAAGCCAAGCGGCGAGGATCTGGAAGTCAACGACGCCAGGCGCATCCTCGAGCCGCACCTTCTCGCCACGCCGTCCCTGGCGCTCCAGCAGGTCTGGACCGAGGTTGGCATCATGCTGGAAAAAGCCCGCGAAGCCCAGAACGAAGGCTACCAGGCCCTTATCGCCGAACCGGACAGCGACTGGAGTTCGAAGGCGAGGGAGGCGAAAAACCTGGAGAAGGAGACGGACGAACTCAAGGCCGCCATCACCAAATACCTTGGCGGCATCTCCCTGACGACGCTCAATGAAAACCAGTCCGAAATGTTCCCCCACCTTGTCCGCACGGTTAACGATGCCGAACGGGTCGCCGATCTCGGCAAGCACCTGTCCAAACTGGCCAAGCGGGTCAACAAGCGTTCCCTCAGCCTGACGCCGGAAGCCATCGACGACATGAACGCCATGATGGCGCTGGTGAACGAACTCCTCGAATTGGCTGAAAAAACCGTCAACATCAACGCGGACGGCATCGAAATGTCCGGAGGCGGCGCTGTCCTCCGGGGGAAACTTCTCGACGACGGCTACCGCCTGGCGAAACAGGCGAAAGCCAAGGCGTCGACGCTCAGAAAAAATCACGAAGCGCACCACGAGCAGGGATTGTGCGATATCAAATCCGGCGTCGTGTTCCTGGACGTCGCGAACTCGCTGGCCCGTTCGGCCGGCTGCGCGATTAATATAATCGAGGCGGCCTGCCATACGGCGACGCCGTCTCCCGGCAAATCGCCGCCGAGCCGGCGAATGACGGTACGGAACACCCGGGTCGGACAGTGATTTCGGGAACAATAACAAGGCGACGATGCAATAATGCTAAACGCGTTATTGCATCCGTCTTTTTAAAGTGAATAATGGTTTCGGTACATTACGGCAAGGCTCCGGGTCGGTTCAGGCGGATTTATCCGTCCGGCGGTTGCTTTCGCCAGGTGACTATGTGGTTCAACATACTGCGGTCTATCCGCACTAATACGCGAAATGGGAAAAAGACGCATGAGCAGATTGATGATCGGCATCAGTGGCGTCCGGGGGGTGGTGGGCGACAATCTGACCCCGGAATTGTTGGTTAACCTTGGCCAGGCCTTCGGCACCTGGACGGAATCGGGGAAGGTCGTGGTCGGCCGGGACACCCGCGCCTCCGGGGACATGGTCAAGCACGCGGTGTTCTCGGGACTCCTTTCGGCCGGCTGCCGCATTGTCGACGTCGGCGTCTGCGGCACGCCGTCCGCCGCCATGATGGTGAAGCGCCTCGGCGCGGACGGCGGCATCGTCATCTCCGCCAGCCACAACACCATCGAATGGAACGCCCTGAAGTTCTTCCGGAACGACGGCGTCTACATGACCCAGGAGCAGGGGCGTCAGCTCCTGGACATCTATTACGGCGGCGATTCCATCAAGGTCGGCCACGACAAACTGCACGCGGTGGAAACGGACGACGGCGCCCTTGAAAACCACATCGACACGGTGATGGAAATCGTCGACGTCCCGGCCCTGAAGAAACGGAAATTCCGCGTCGCCGTCGACTGCTGCAACGGCGCCGGTTCTGAACTGGCCCTCGAGTTCCTCCGTCGCACCGGCTGCGTTCCCCTCCCCATCGCCTGCGAGATGAACGGGCATTTCCCGAGGAACCCGGAACCGACGCGGAGCCATGTCACGGAAATCCTTGATGTCGTCAAGAAAAAGGGCGCCGACCTCGGATTCGCCCAGGACGCCGACGCCGACCGCGTCGCCTTCATATCGGAACTCGGCGAATACATCGGCGAAGAATACAGTCTGTGCCTGGCCGCCCGCTACCGGCTGACCCAGAACAAGGGACCGGTCGTCACCAACGTCTCCACCACCCGGATGATCGACGACGTTGCCCGGGAAGCGGACGTTGAAGTATTCCGGACGCCGGTCGGCGAGGTCAATGTCGCCGAGATGATGATTGAGAAAAACGCCGTCGTCGGCGGCGAAGGCAATGGCGGCGTTATCGACCCCCGGGTCCATTACGGCCGTGACGCCCTCACCGGGGCCGCCCTTATCCTCCAGTACATGCTGGAGACGGGGAAGCCGCTCAGCCAGTTGGCGTCGGAAATCCCCATGTACCATATGTCGAAGCAGAAGGTGGAGTGTTCGAAGCGGTCGGTGGCGCCGGTCCTGAAGTGTCTGGCCCAGGAGGAAGCGGATCGCGTCGACACGCAGGACGGGGTCAAACTCGATTTTTCGGACGGCTGGGTCCATATTCGGCCATCCAATACCGAACCGATCGTCCGGGTTTATTCCGAAGCCCGCACGCCGGAAGAAGCGGATACGCTTGCCAATAAGTACCGGGTGGTGGTGGAAAAGCTGGTCAGGAACTCGAACGCGGGTTAAGTAATAAAAACCCGCCGCCACCGAAAGGGCCGCCCTGTGAGCATCTGGGACATGCACCGCACCTACCTGAACATTCGCCGCCTCCGGCAGATCCTCACGGTTCTGGCCCGGCACGGGTTTACCCACGTCATCGAACAGATGCGCATCAGCGAATACCTGCCGTGGGTCGGCCGGCTCATTCAGGACGGCAAGGTCTCGGGCCGCCATCACGACCGGGATCTCCCGAGCCGCCTCGCCAGCGCTTTCGAGGATCTCGGGCCGGTGTATGTCAAACTTGGCCAAATGCTCGCGGTCAGGCCGGATATCGTTCCGGTCGAATTTCAGGTCGCTTTCAGCCGCCTCCAGGATCAGGTTCCGCCGGTATCCGGGGAGGACATCATCGCCGTCGCCGAGGCGGCGCTTGGCCAGCCGATAGACGACATATTCAAGGAGTTCTCCCACAAGGCCCTGGCCGCCGGCTCCATCGGCCAGGTCCATGAAGCCACCCTCAATAACGGGCAGGCGGTCATTGTCAAGATCCGCCGGCCCAAAATCGAGCAGGTCATCGCCGAAGACACCAGCCTCCTCGACGCCCTGGCGGACCTGGTGGAGCGGCACATTCCGGAACTGGCCGTGGTCCGTCCCCGCATGCTCGCCAGCGAACTCCGCCGCACCATCTACAACGAACTCGACTTTGTCGGCGAGGCCGCCTACGCCACCAAGTTCCGTGAGACCATGAAGGACTCGCGGGAG
>JAJBTL010000341.1 GCA_020860865.1 Planctomycetota bacterium
CACCGAACTCATGCGCATCCTCTTCGGGGCGGCGCCACGGGAATCGGGGTCCGTGTCGGTTGACGGGAAGCCGGTCGAGATTACAAATCCGACCGACGCCATCATCCAGGGCATCATGCTTTGTCCCGAGGACCGGAAAAAGGAAGGCATCATCCCCGGCCTGTCGATTCAGGAACACCCCAACATCTCGGCCCGCCGTCACCACAAGCGGCTCATGTTCCTGGACAATGCCTGGGAATACCAAAACGTCATGGACCGCATCCGGGAACTCGGCATCAGGACGCCGTCGCAGCGGCAGCTCGTGAAGAACCTCTCCGGTGGCAACCAGCAGAAGGTCATCCTCGCCCGCTGGCTGGCCGAGAAAATGCGCGTCCTCCTCCTGGACGAACCGACCCGTGGCATCGACGTCGGCGCCAAGTCGGAAATCTACCACATCATCTACCGCCTGGCGGCGGAAGGGGTGGCGGTCGTGGCGGTGTCGTCGGAACTCCCCGAGGTCCTCGGCATCTCCGCCCGCATCCTCGTGTTTTCGGAAGGCGTCCTCGTCGGCGAAGTGCCGCGAAGCGAAGCGACGCCGGAAAAGGTGCTGTCAATGGCTTTGCCGCAGGAGACGCACAAGTAAACGCGGGACAGCGGGCCCGTCGCCGCCATTGTCCGTTTCGGTCGGCCGGGCGAGTTTTCGATTGTACGATAGGTGAAGCGGGGCCGTTCTGTAGTGGCCTGTCGGCTTCGAGATTTATGGAAGGGAAAACAACCATGAGCGCTGCCCCCACGACGCCGGAGCGGAAGGATGCGTCTTTCTGGAAGACCATCTGGATTGACTACGGTATGATTGTCATTCTTGTCATTCTGGCCATTGCCTGCAGTATATTCGTCCCCGGCTTCGCCAGCCGCTTCAACATGAAATCCCTGGCCCTCGCCGTGTCCATGACCGGCATGGTCGCGTGCACGATGATGCTTGTCCTGGCGTCAGGGAACTTCGACATGTCCTGCGGCGCCGTCATCGCCTGCTCGGGCGTGGTGGCGGCGGTCGTCATCAACAAGACGTCGGCGTCCCTCGGCGGCGCCAGCGTCGCGGTCGGCATCGGGATGGCGCTTGTCGTCGGCCTCATTGTCGGCCTGATTAACGGCATGACCATCGCCTATGCGAAAATCAATGCCCTTATTACCACCCTCGCCACCATGCAGATTACCCGGGGCATGGGCTACATCATCGGCGACGGCCGCGCCGTCGGCATTGTCCAGGAGCGGTTCTTCGCCCTCGGGACCGGCAGTTGGCTGGGGATTCCGATTCCCGTCTACATCACCGCCGCCTGCTTTGTCGTCTTCGGGATAATCCTGGAAAAGACCGCCTTCGGCCGGAACACCCTGGCTATCGGCGGGAACGAGGAAGCGGCGAACCTGTCCGGCATCCGGGTGTCGAAGCACAAGCTCCTCCTCTTCGTCATCCACGGCATTATGGCCGGCTTCGCCGGTGTCGTCCTCGCCAGCCGCATGACGTCAGGGCAGCCGATGACGTCGCAGGGCTTCGAACTTGACGTCATTTCCGCCTGCGTCCTTGGCGGCATTTCGATGGCGGGCGGCATCGCCTCCATCTGGTTCGCCCTCGCGGGCGTCCTCATCATGGGGATTGTCCAGAACTCGATGAACTTGATGAACGTGCCGACGTTCTACCAGTACGTCGCCCGTGGCGTCATCCTCCTGCTCGCCGTTATCTTCGACCGGTACAAACAGCGGCGTTAGAACGGGCCGGTTGCCGGTTCGATGGTTCCATGGTTCACTGCCGCGAAAGCGCAATGTCACACCGTTACACGCTCACACGTACAGGAAACCAGCGTGCGGCCGGAGGGCTTTCCCACGAGGGAATGTCCGCCGGGCCGCGCGGACCGACGGTTCTTTTTCCGGAGACGGAACATGCCTCTCACCAAACTTCGCCAAGCGGTTTTTCGGGCCAATTCCATGCTGGTTGAAAACGACCTCGTCGTCCTCACCTGGGGCAATGCCAGCGGTATCGACAGGGAGCGGGGCCTCGTCGTTATTAAGCCGTCCGGCGTGTCGTACCAGGACATGCGGCCGGAGGACCTGGTCGTGGTCGATTTGGACGGGAACATTGTCGAGGGAAACCTCCGGCCCAGTTCGGACACGCCGACCCACCTCGAACTGTACCGGAGCTGGCCGGATATCGGCGGCGTCGTCCATAGTCACTCCCGTTACGCCACGGCGTTCTCGCAGGCGACTCAGCCGGTGCCGTGCTACGGCACCACCCACGCCGACTACTGCCCGGGCGACATTCCCTGCATTCCGGCCCTGACCCGGGAGGAAGTGGAGGACGACTACGAGGGCGCCACCGGACGGTCGATTGTCCGCTACTACGCGGAGCACGGCCTGAAACCGCATGAGTATCCGGGGGCGGTCCTGTCGCACCATGGACCGTTCACCTGGGGGAAAAATCCGGTTGACGCGGCGGACAACGGCCTCATACTTGAAAGCGTGGCCGAGATGGCGATCTGGACCCGGCTTATCAACCCGGGGATTCAGCCTATTCCCGGATTCATCATCGACAAACATTACAGCCGGAAACACGGTCCGGACGCGTATTACGGGCAGAAGAAGTAACCGTCTTCCCGCACCGCGATGTTCTGAACGGCCGCTTGTCCGCCCCCCGTTTCGGTACCGGCGCGGCCCGCAGCGGAGCGACCGTTCGGTCCGAACCAGATGCAAGGAACGCTGTCATGCAGGACCTGTCCGACCTCGGTGACCTCTCCGCCGCCCTCCAGGGCGGCAGACTCGACTCGTGCCTGGAACGGTTGTACGGCGACTGCTCGGGCGGCGTCGCCGCCGGGCGCGACAGGCTGGACCGGCTCGTCGGCGAATTCCGGCAACGCTTCGGCCCGGCCGGACCGGCAGCGCTCTTTTCAACGCCCGGCCGCACCGAAATCGGCGGCAACCATACCGATCACCAGAACGGTTGCGTCCTCGCCGGAAGCGTCAACCTGGACATCATCGCCGTCGCCAGGCCGAACGGCCTCCCGGAGGTGCGGCTCGAGTCGGACGGCTATCCCGGCTCGGTCATTTCCCTGAAAAATCTCGTCCCCGATCCGGCCGACTTCAATGACTCGCGGGCGCTCGTCCGGGGCATTGTACGCCGCTTCCGGGAACTCGGCCACCAGGCCGGCGGCTTCGACGTCTGCATGACATCGAACGTGCTGAAAGGGTCCGGGCTGTCGTCGTCGGCGGCGTTCGAGGTGATGGTCGGGACGATTGTCAATCACCTGTTCGCCGGCGGACAGGCGAGTCCACTGGACATCGCCATCATCGGCCGCTATGCGGAGAACGTGTTTTTCGGCAAGCCGTGTGGTCTTATGGACCAGGCGGCCTGCGCCATGGGCGGGGTGTCTTTTATCGACTTCAAGGACGTGGACAACCCGCTGGTCCGGAAGGTCTCAGTCGATCTCCGGGAGGCCGGGTACGCCCTCTGCATTATCGATTCCGGCGCCGACCATGCCGACCTGACCGATCACTACAGTTCCATCCCGGGGGAAATGGGGGCGGTGGCGGCGCTGTTCGGGAAGTCGGTCCTCCGGGATGTGGACAAGGCGGCGATCCTCCGGGAACTGCCGGCCGTCAGGGCCAAACTCGGCGACCGGGCCATCCTCCGGGCCCTCCACTTTTACGGCGACAACGACCGGGTGCCGCGCCAGGCCGACGCCTTGGCGGAGCGGAACCTTCCGGCCTTCTTCAGCATGGTGAAGGAGTCGGGGGCGTCGTCCCATATGTACCTCCAGAACATATTCCCGGCCGGCGACGGCCGCCATCAGGAGGTCGGGCTGGTGCTGGCTCTGGCGGACGAAATCCTCGCCGGGCGGGGCGCCTTCCGGGTTCACGGCGGCGGCTTTGCCGGGACGGTGCAGGCCTTTGTGCCGCTGGCCCTGTTGGACGAATTCCGCAGTCGCATGGAGGTTGTGTTCGGGGCGGGGAGTTGCCATGTCCTGTCCATCCGGGACGTCGGGACGACGCGGATCGCCTAGTCGCGCATCCGCGTCCGCGTTTTATAATGGCGTCTGTCGACTTTTGTTCGACAGGTTGTCGGGGCGGCAACCGATGCATTCATGAGAGTGAAAGGAACTTTTCCCCATGGCTATTCTCGTGCCCGGCGGCGCCGGCTATATCGGTTCCCACGTGGTGGACGCGCTTGTCCGGGAGGGCAGGGACGTTGTCGTGGTGGACAATCTGCAGACCGGCCATCCGGAAGCGGTGCACCCGAAGGCCCGCCTCGAACGCGGGGATATCCGGGACGAGGCATTCCTGGACAGCGTGTTCGCGCGGGAAAAGATTGACGCGGTCATCCATTTCGCCGCCAATTCCCTCGTCGGCGAAAGCATGAAAAAACCGCTCGACTATTACGACAACAACCTCTATGGCACCCTCGTCCTCCTCCGGCGCATGGCGCAG
>JAJBTL010000280.1 GCA_020860865.1 Planctomycetota bacterium
AGCCGATTTTGACGAAGTATGGCGCGACGAGACGCATTTTAATAACATGCTCTTAGAGCATTTCAAGAATTTACGTGATAATTCCGAGTTAGTCGCATCCAGTCGCTTACGGGCGTTTTTTCCACACTACCGGAAAAAACACCTCTACGCTCCTTCCAGCGCCTAACTCGGATTATCACAGTATTTCTTAAAATGCTTTGGGTCATGATGCGGTAGGAGCGATCCCGTCCCGGCGTCGGGCGCCGGTTCGGGAACAGTGTTTCTTCGACGAAAGGGTCATCCGTGGCAGAAGTCACAGCCGAGACGAAAATTCTCAATAAATACGGCTTCCATGTCCGTCCCAGCACCCAATTCATGCAAAAGGCCAGGGAATACCAGGCAAACATCACTGTTCAGGTCGACGACGTGGCGGCGGACGGCAAGAGCATCATGCAGCTCATGGCCCTTGGCGCCATGCAGGATTCGACGGTGAAAATCACCGCCGACGGCAGCGATGCCGAAGAAGCCGTCACCGCCCTGGTGCAACTGATCCAAAGCCGCTTCGGCGGTATCGACTGACAAGCCCATCGCCCAGCCATTCCCCGACACCATCCGATGAGTACGACGACAACGACGCCGGAGCCCGGCTCGCGAACGTTTGTCGCGGTTATACCGGACAATCAATCACATCGGCGGTAAAGACATAACACTCCGTCTGCGGCTTCCGCCAGGCGTCGGCCGCCAGGCCAGCCTTGTCCCGGCAGCAGTGGGACCAGAATTCGTCGATACTCCATCCCGTCTCCGTCGCCACCGACGGGAGAAAACAGCCGGAAAGGCGGCCTTGCCGCACATAAATCCCGTGTTTTCCCAGGACAATCTTTTCCGGGTCGGAGCACGGCTCGAGGGGACTAAGGACGGAGATGTCCATCTCCACGTCCGGGAGGTCCCGGACGGTGAGGCGCCGGCCGACAAAGCGGGGGTCGTCGAGGGCCGAGAGGCGGGTGTATTCGGGGACTGTTTCCCAGAGCGGATTGTCCGAAGTGAAACACCCGATACAACCGCGCAGATCGCCGTGGGTCCGGAGGGTGACAAATACGCCGCCGCAGTTGTCAAGTTGATCCCGTCCCGGGTTTTCCGGGCTGAACTCCTCATCCGACAGCGCCGCCCGCAGGGCCTGGCGGGCGAGATCGGCGAGAACCGCCTTGTCCGCGTCGTCCAGATTCATGCGTCCATCTCCTCGTCAACGCGGCTCAGTTCGGCCGCATGTTCCATCCCCCACAATTTTATATGCCGGGTAAAGGTGTGCATTCCCCCGGCCATGGCAAGGAGGAGGCCGACCCGGCCGTCCCGGATGCCACCACGAATGAAATAGTCGTGGAACACCCGCCAGGCGCCGGACACGGTCGCCTTGGCGAGGCCGCTCCGCCTACCCTTGTCCTTGGCCTTCAGGGCCCAGAGGTTCGAGTAGGACTCGGATTTCTCGAAATACTTCGCCACCGACCGGTACGGATAGTGGAGCATGACGCCGTCCAGCCGCCCGCCCATTTTCCCGGAAATAATCCGCTGCGGATGGACCGCCCCCTCAAACCGGAGCGCTCCCCGGCGCCACAGGCGGGGATATTCTCCCGACCACGACGACGACTTCAGGCGGCGGCCAAAGACGACGCTGTCCAGGTGGACGGAAAAGATGTCTTCCGGAGGATTGGCGGCGACGGTATCCTGAACCGCCTTCTGGAGCCGGGTGGTGACCAGTTCGTCGGCGTCGACGTGGAAGATCCAGTCGGATTTCGCCTCGTCCTGGCCGAAATTGGTCGTCGGGCCGAAACCGGCGAAATCGCGGGCAATTATCCGGGCGCCGAAGGATTGGGCGATGTCCACGGTTTTGTCGGTGGAATGGGAATCGACGACGAGGATTTCGTCCGCCCAGGTTAGCCGTTTGAGGCAGCGGGGGAGCATTTCCTCCTCGTTCAGGGTCATGATAAAGGCGGTGACGGTTGCCACTACGGACTCTCCTCGTATCGGGTCGGGTGGTGACGGTGGTGCCGTCGTCGGTGACGCTGTCGCTTCGGGTGGCCCGGCCGTCAGCGCTCCATCCAGAACGCTATCGGGAGGGCGACGATGGCGGCGGCCAGGAGGGGATACCAGACGCCTTCGACCGGGGTAAGCGTGCCCGATTCCCACAGGGTCCGGCCGGCCAGGCGGAAGATATAGAACAGCGCCGCCGCGAACATGGACAGGGCGATGGATTGGATAAAGCTGGCGTTCGATCCCCTGAGCATCCGGCCCATGCAGAGGCCCGTTCCCCAGAGGATGAGAAGGCAGCACGCCACCGGATCGGCCAGGCGCCAGTGCATTTCGAACCGGGCGCCGGGGTTGTCCTCTTCCATGAGGAGGAGGTCCCGCCAACTGCTCACCGCGTCGCCAAGGGGCTGGCGTTCAATCATGGCCGGGGTTATCGAGGTGACGACCGGCTGCACCCACGGTTCGGCCTTTCGGGCGAACCGGGTATAGGTGTGGATTTCCGCCCGTTCAATGGGAACCCATTGGTGCAGCTCCGAATCCGGAATCGATTCGAGCCTGGCGCTGGCGGCCCGGTAGGCGATAAAGTCGTTGTCGCCCCGGGCGGTGTCGCCGCGTTGGAACGCACCGGCGTCCCTGACCTCGAGGATGAGGTTATGGGCGACGGCGTCCGGCGCGAACCAGCCGATGGCGGCGGTCTGAATCGTGTCCCCCTGGAACATGGTGACGCTGGTCGGGTTCGATGTCCGGGACTTCAGGGCGTTCCCGATGACATTGGCCTGCCGGACCATGGACGGGAGGTAGAAGTCGCGGGTGCCCTGGAAGGTGGCGGCGACGAGGACGGCGGGGAAGATCAGGGGAAAGAAGGCCCGGAGGACCGGCACGCCGGCGGAGCGGAGCACGGTATACTCGTTGTTTCCCCGGGGACCGGCGTAGGAGGCGGTGGCGGTGATGGAGGCGGCGACAAGCATGGTCACCGGCAGCATGTACTGGAACACCAGTTGAGGCACCCAGGTGCCGTAATATTTCAAGAAGGTGACGATACCTTCGAAGAGATCCTGGTTTTCCCGGCGGGCGAGGAGGACGAAATCGTCAAACCGCTGGAACATGTCGCCTATGGCGACAAGGGCGGCCAGGGCGAAGAGGATGATAAGAAACGTCCGGACGTAGAAGCGGATGAAATACCAGTCTATCCGCCACAGCCCGAACGGTAGCCAGACGCCGAGGCGCGATTTGAACTGTTGGTTTTGATTTTTCATGAAATGCCGCGACTCCATCGCCCGCTACCCGGCGTTACGTAATCATGCCACAATGTCCATGACGAACCGGTTCCACATCAGGACGTCAAACCGGCACGTCAAACGCGCCTGTGTTACTCGGAGCGTGTTGTTAAATTGCGAATCGTCGTGCCAGACGAGGAAAAATCGGCGGCAGGCTTGGCTTTTGGGCCGGCGGTACGGCCCAAAAACACGCCGAGAGCCAATTTTGACGAAGTATGGCGCGGCGAGACGCTTTTTAACAACATGCTCTCAGAGCCTGCCCGCTCAATTCCATTCGGGCCGCTTTTCCGCCCTGTCCGCGCTGTGCTTCGCCCGTCTTCCTCACGAATATTCAGCCATATTCGCTTCGTAAACCGGACTCGCCCAGCACGAACAGAACGAAAAATCGACCCAAAGCGAATTCAGCGGGCAAGCTCTCAATCCATAGAAGTTACTTTTTCATGACCAGGCGCATGGCTTTGCCGCAGTTCGAGCAGTTGACGACCGTACCGACCTTGTCCACCGCCTGCATGCCCTGTGTCTTACACTTGGGACAGGTATAGCGGATAAGGACGGTGGTGCCGCCCGGTTCTGTTTTGTTGTCGCCGCCGGCGATTTGATCCTTTGCCGTTTCCGCTCCTGGTCCCGGGGTCGGCGTCGGCGTCGGCGCCGGTCCGACAGACGGCTGGGCCATGGAGGCCGCCGGTGTCGCCGGTTCGGGGGGAGTCATGGACGGCGGGATGGAAAGTTTCTCCGCATCGCGGGCGAACGGCGACGGGCCGACCACGGTCTTGTCCTCGGATCCGGGTCTCAGGTGATCGTCGGACATGGTCAGGGGCGGCACCGCCGGGGCCGGCGCTTCGGCCGGAGCCGGTTCGGCGCTGAGGGGCGGCGGAGCCGGTTCCAGCCCAATGGAGACGGCGGGACCGGGCGTCGGCGTCGCTCCAGCCGGCGGCGGGGCGAAGTCGAAGCCGGGGCCGAACGCCATGTCCGCTATCGGCGGCGGAGACGACGGTTCCGCCGGTCCGGCCGGTCCCGTTCCTGGACCGGCAAAGTCGAAGCCAAGGCCAAGGCCGGGCGCGGCGGCCGGGGCGCTGGCCGGGTTCGCGGCGCTGTCCGACGCCTGGCCGAAAGGCGCCGGGGCGTCGGCGGCGGACGGTTCGGCCCAGGCCAGGATGGTCGGAGCGGG
>JAJBTL010000131.1:0-3569 GCA_020860865.1 Planctomycetota bacterium
CGATAACTCCTTTTAGAGAATCTGAGACGGATTATACCCTGGCATCTTTACCGATAATCCGTATCGCCCCCACCTCCCGTTTCCAGTACCCGCCCTCGGCCGCGTTTTCGGGGAAAAGATCCCGTGGCAGACCGGAGCCGGGCACGAACCACAGCGGCCCGAGAGCGACCTTGTCGCCAAGGGGGGCGAAGAACTGCGTCTCCCAATCGACCGGTTGATCCGGGAGACCGCCCGGGAACGGCGGTGTCGTCAGGATAACCGCATCCGGGTCGAGCCGGCGCAACTGGTTGCCGACGGCCCGGAGCCGCCCGCCTTGAACGCTGCCGCCGGCAAAGCCGATACTGGTGGCGGTGCCGGACCGGGGAAGGCCGCGTATGCCGAAAAGACCGGCGGAATCGTCGTCCAGCCAGAGCTGGTAGTTTTTCGTCCGGCTCTCGAGTTCGGGGATGGCCAGGGCGTGGAACAGGCTGAACGATCCCTGGCGGTTAATGTAGCGGCGGTTACTCTCCACCGACTGGATGCCGGCGACGGTGCGCCGGGACGACACAAAGCGGAAAAACGGCTGCATGCCGTCGGACGATGTCATGTAGGGGCCGAGGACCACCTGGGCCTCGCCGATGGGCTTGTCCTCGCCTGGAGGCGGCTCGACAATGGGCATGTCGGCGCAGCCGGAGAAGAGACCGGCGACGGCGGCGCCCAGCGCGAGGCAGAGCGTTCCGAGGCGAAGACGAAAACGTTGTGGGCGGAGCGTCATTGATTCTCCGGGAATATCCGTATGAATGTCGGGTAAAGGGCATCGCCTACCGGGTGGATGGAGACGGGATTGTCCCACTCCATAAGCGACGCGCGATTGTATGGTTTCGCTTTTTTCGCGGTTGAATGCAAGCCTAAAAAGCCGTCAGGGCGTTCACCTCCCGGCATTTCGGCAAAGTTTCCCCGCTCCATGGCCGATAAACAGTACGTGACATATCCTCATGTCACTGTAAAATATTGGCGGGCCACCATGATAAGACTCACTCGGCGCAACGGCAACAGCTTTGTGTTGAACGCGGAACTCATCAAATTCATTGAAGAGGTTCCGGATACCATCATTACCCTCCGGGACGGGGAAAAAATTCTCGTCGCGGAGGATGCCGATACCGTTGTCGACCGTGCCCTTGAATACGCCAGGCATACGCGCTTTTTACCGGAAAATTGAAAATTTCCGGATTTCATCTTGTATATGGCCCGACCTGGCGCGGTACCCGGCTCCAGTGCGACGGCCCCCGTGCCGGCACAGAGACGAATGCCGGACGAAGTTTCATACGCTCTCCAGGTATGAATCTCCGTCCTGACAAAACCTTCACCATGGAGACAGTATGGATTTCGGTAGCATCGGCGGCTTTGTCATCGGCACGTTCTGCGTCGTCGGCATCGGCATGCAGTGGCAAATCGGCCCGTTCATCGACGTCCCGTCCATCGGCATCGTCTTCGGCGGCTGTGCCGCCAACCTGATGATCTCGTTGGCGTTGGATACGCTGAAGACAATGCCGAAATCCCTTCCGCTGGTTTTCAAGGCCGGAAAGGACAATCCGGTCGAGATAATAAAAAAGCTGGTCGAATTCTCGGAAGTGGCCCGCCGCGACGGCATCCTCGCCCTCGAGAACGTCCTCGACCAGATTCCGGACCCGTTTCTCCGCCAGGGCCTGCAACTTGCCGTCGACGGCACCGATCCCGAACTTATCCAGGATATAATGGAAACAGAGATGGATAATATCGAGGCCCGGCACAATGACGCCAAATCGGCCTGGGACCTGTTCCGTGGCGGCGGCCCGACCTGGGGCGCTCTCGGTACGGTTATCGGCCTTATCCAGATGCTCAAGGGCGGTGTCGAAGACCCGAACGCGCTGACCGCCGGTATGGCGGTGGCGCTCATTACCACGTTCTACGGATCGCTTATCGCCTCTCTTCTGGTCGGCCCGCTGTGCGACAAACTGGCGGTCAAGAACGGCGAGGAAATGGCGATTAAAACGATCATGCTGAAGGGCGTCATGTCGATTCAGGCCGGCGACAACCCGCGTATTGTCGAGCAGAAGCTGAAAATCTTCCTGCCCCGAAAGAACGCGGCTTTGGCAAGGATGTCGAGGAATAGCCGATGGCACGCAAAAAAAAGGAATCCGGCGGCGGCGGTCCGTCTGTTGCCGAGTTTTCCGCCCTCACGTCGTTCTCCGACATGATGACCCTCATGTTGACGTTTTTCGTGCTTCTCTTTACCATGTCGGAACCGAAAAAACCGCGCATCCAGGCAACCATGCAGGCCTTTATTCGGCAGGTCGGCGTCCTCCCGCATAACGCCAGCCCGATGCGGCCGACCATGACGCCGCAGCGGACCAGCCAGGAGGAGGCGAACGTCCTCCGTCGCGGTCCTCCCGGGAAACGGTCGGAAGTCATGACCATGGTCGAGGACGACCGCCAGAAAATCATCATCGGCGGCGAAGACCTGTTCCGCCCCGGATCGGCCGAACTGTCGGCGAAAGGGAAGCGCCTCCTTCAGAACGACGTTGCGCCGGATCTGAAGGGATTCCGTAACCGTGTTGAAGTGAAGGGAAACACCGCCCAGGCGACGAACGAGTCGCAGGATCTCTGGGCCCTCGGCTATGCCCGGGCCTATTCGGTGATGCGCTTTCTTGTGGATGATTGCGGCATCGAGGAAAAGCGATTCCGTCTCATTTCGTCCGCCGACAACGAACCGCGCGATCCCGGGAATCCGGCCCTGAACCGACGGGTGGAAATAATCATGACGGAGGCGCTGGTCGATTGACGGCCGCCCCGCTCCGCCGGCGCACATTTTTTGAGGCTCCGTTATGTCATCCACCGACGACTTCGATTTTGAGGACGACGAAGAAAACCAGTCCGGTGAGGACGGTTTTACCGACGGTGTGGAGCCGGTCAACGCCGGGGACGAGGACGACGAGAATTCCATCGGCCTGTCCCGGGCGAAAATCCGTAACTGGCTCAACGCCAAACGCGGCTGGTTGATTATCATCGGCCTAGCCATTTCCCAGGCGTTGTTCGCCAGTATCGTCATTTTTTTCCGGTCGGAAGCGCGGCCGATGGCGGAGGTCAGGCAACAGCAGATCCTGAACCTCACAACCGACCTTCTCGGCCACGAGGTCAAGATCAACCAGATCTACCAGCTCCTTCCCGGAAGCGGCGGCGCCCGTATGACCGTGGGGATGGACATCGCCCTCATCCTCGGCCAGCTTCCGGAGGAACGGGTCGAAGGCGCGCCCCGGCCGACACCGGCGGAGATGGAAACGTTCATGACCATCATCTACGACATGGAGCCGCGCATCCGGAGCCAGGTCAACATCCTTCTCCAGCAAATCCCGGCGGAGGACTATGGCACGGTCGAAGTGTACAAGACAATCAAGGAAGCGGTGCGTAAGTACGTGAACGACACCCTGGACGGTCTGGATTTCGGCAAGACGGTCCGGCCGGGCATCGGCAAACGACGGGTCACGGACGTGCTGATTCCCATGTTTATCAGGCAGAAGTATTAATGACAGGACACAGGCATGGCTGACGAG
>JAJBTL010000131.1:3579-4437 GCA_020860865.1 Planctomycetota bacterium
CGCCTAAAAAAGCCGGCGGCCTCCTTGGCGGCATCAAGGGCTGGATTATTGTCATCGGCATCACCCTTCTCCAGGCGGCGTTCTGGATATTCATGATGGTGAGCCGGGAACCCGGTTCCGGACCCGACCAGGTGGAGCAGGCCCGGGTGTTCCTGGAAGATCCGGCCATTCTCCAGAGCCAGGTGCGGATGGACAACTTCGTCGCCACCGTGCCGGGCCCGGGCGGCGATCTCCGGCCAATCAACTTCAACCTTGTCCTGGAATTGCATTACCTGCCGGAAGAAAAACGCGCCGGCGCGACCCGGCCGACCACGGCGCAGATTGAAATTTTCCGCACCGTCGTCGTTCAGCTCGAGTCGAAAATCCGGGACCACATGAACACGTTCCTGACCGGCCAGTCCTTTACCAACCTCCTGAGCGATCGCGGCCCGGAGCTGGTCAAGGCCGAGGTGATGCGGTTCGTCAATAACGAGTTGGAAAAATACGATTTCGAGTCCCTTAAAATTCCGGAAGAGATTTCCCGGCGCCGCGTCACCAATGTCCTCCTCCCGAGCTGGACCCTGACCTGACGTCCGCGTACCCGTGACGTGTCCGTATGTGCCTTCGGGTTGCAAACAAAGCCAAATGACGAAACTTTTTCCTTCTGGCCGTCGATAAATGTGTAAGAGTAAAATAGTTCCAAGGAGATCAGCGCATGGCCGATGAAATGACCCAGGAAGACATCGACGCCCTCCTCTCCGGAGGCGGTCTCGGCGCCGAGACGGAAGCGCGGCTTGGCCCGGCCCAGAGCCGGTTGCCCTGGCCGCCCTCGCCGCCGACGCGCCGCCGGCCGATCCGGCCAGCATCAACATGCTGTAC
>JAJBTL010000245.1:0-1361 GCA_020860865.1 Planctomycetota bacterium
CGAGAGGCCATTTTGACGAAGTATACGGCGGCGAGACGAGGTTATAGAACGGCTTTTAAAATGCGCTCTCCCGGACAGCCAGGTTCCGCAACCACTGAAGGGTGCGCCGCGCATATGATTCCGGACGGGTCGCCGCCCACACCCGGCCGGTCTGACCGACCCGGTCGACGGGCCTGTCCAACTCGACCCGCACCCGGGCATACGGCGTCGGCAGGACAAGCGCCCCCGGGCCGCCACCGCGCCGAGGACCGGCGCCAGTGCCGGGTCTTCGAGGACTTCCGGACGCGATCGTTCGACCTGAACGACGCGTCCCGGTATGGGTTCGCCGCCGCTGTCCGGTATGAACGTTACCGCCGCGTCCTGGTCGAGACGGCCGATGTCGGCCATTTCGGGATAACACGACAGCGCCGCCCCTTCCCCCGTCACAATCCAGCCGATGACGCGGTTGTCGCCCAGTGGCACGCCGACCGCCAGGGCGTCGTCCCAGCGGACGATGCGTCCGGACACCGGCGCGACAATGTCAAGGAGCCGTTCCCGTTCGTCCAGGGCGTCCACCTGTTCGCGGCGCCGGGCCGTCTCCGCCGCCCGGGTCACCGCCTCGCGGCGGTAGGCGTCGTCGCCACGGTAACTCTGTTCCTCGGACAGTTCCGCTTCCCGGAGCGCCCAGGTGGCGGCGTCGCGGACCGGCCCGTCCAGTGGCGACGTAAGTTTGACAAGGACATCGCCCGCCTGGACAACGGCGCCGCGTTCAGCCATGATTTCCGCGACGGTTCCGTCCCGCCGGCTCCGAATCGCCTCTTCCCGGGCGGCCCGGGTCACGGCGGGAAAGTGCATCCGACGCGGCCATTCGCCAAAGAACCAGACACCGGCCGCGATGAGTAAACCGATGAACAGGACAAGCCACAGTGTCACCCGCATACGCGACCGCCGCCTCCACAGAAGTGTTCCCTCGCCGATGACCGGCACGACGAGGAAAAGGAGAAGCACCCCCGCCGCCGCCGGCAGCCCGAGCGCTTTCGGGAGAAAATGGTACGCCATGACGGTCAGCCCGCACCCGAGGGCGATTCGATAAAACACCGCATAGACCGCGTAGGCGAGTTGGCTCATCCGGTGTCCATTGTCCCCATCCGGCGCGTCAACCGCAAGCCCGAAGAGACGGCCATAGACCGCGTTCCTGAGGAGCCCGAGGCTGGCGGCCCGGAGATTCTCCGTCCGGAGGAGGCAGGTCAGAATAAAATAGCCGTCAAACCGTGGCCCCGGATTCAGGTTCGTGAGAACCGTGGACAGAAGCGCCACCGACGACAACCGGGCCATGGCGACCTTGCCGTCCCCCGGCGGCGCCAGGCTCCCGAGAAGGAGCG
>JAJBTL010000245.1:1371-4396 GCA_020860865.1 Planctomycetota bacterium
CGTGTACAGTACCGTCTCCGACTTCCACCGCCCCAGTGCGACTCGGCCGGAGCGGCGCGGCTCCAGGATGCATAGAAGGAGCGCCCCCGCCGCCACCGCCAGTTCGGCCCAGAGCCCGGCCGTCGCCACCCGGAGCCGGTCCCGCCAGCCAAGGCGCCAGGCGTCGGTGACATCGGTAAAGGGAAACGGCACGGCAAAGAAAAAGGCGATGCCCATTGTCTTCACCCGAGCTCCGGCCATGGTCGCCCGGTAGGCGTGGGAAAACTCATGGGCGGTTTTCGACAACACCACCGCCGCCACAAAAAAGACAACGCCGTCGGCCCGAACAGCGCCGAAGCTGTCCCGGATAAACTCGGCCCAGCGCGGCAACGCCAGTGCCAGGCCGATCAGGCCGAACACGAAAAACAGCGTCGCCACCAGCGGATTCAATACAAGCCGGGCCAGCGGCGCCGTTGCCCGAAGAAACGATGCCGGATAGAGGAGCGGCACCTGAAAGAAAAGAAGTCCGGCCAAACGCCGGAGGAATCCCCGCCGGGGCATTTCCCGGAAGTTCCCCGCCACCGGCGGCCGACGCTGTACCAGGCCGCGCTGTTCAAGCTCCCGGACGTAGTGCCAGATGTCGTCCGGTGTCGGCGACAGGGTGGTCCGTCCGGTGAAGGCGGCGAGAAGTTCCGCTTCGGTCCTCGGCTGCCGGAGGAGCGTTATCAAATCGCTTTCCGGCCACTCGACCTTGTCGAACGTCTCCGCCACCGGGTCGTGGAGAAGGATAGTCGGCGCGCCATCGTCCGTCTCCTGCCGGACCACGCCGATGTCCCGGAGGAGCCAGTACCGGGAGCCGTCCGTCGCCGTCGTCATCCCTACACTCCCAGCCAGCGCCTGGTCCAGGCCAGCGGCCGGCGAAGGAGCCAGTAGCCAAGCGACACCTCGTCCCCGTAGAGGAACGCCGTGCCGCGTAGACCGAGGGGCGGCGAAAACGATTCGTCCAGCCAGTCCGCTTCGGCCGGGAAAGCGTGGATGCCGTCCGGACCAGGCCCCGCGAACGGCGAAACATAGCGGAGCCGGGCCAAACGCGGTTCGCCGCCAAGGGCGTAGAGGTGAACGCCGACCGGCTTGTCCACGGCGATGTCGATGCGGTCGTCCTGCGGCAGCCACAGGTCTATTCGGGTATCGTCCGGCTGGACCAGCCAGAGTATCGCCTGGCCGGTGGCGACCGGTCGGCCGCGCCAGGCCCGGGCGTCGTCCAACTGCACCATGCCGGACACGGGCGCGACGATGCGCTTCCGCGCATAGCGTATTTCCATTGCCTGAAGCCGGGCCCGCTCCTGCGCAAGCCGGGCCTCGAGAAGAGCGATGTCGCCCCGGGACCGCGCCTCGGTAAAGCCCCGCGCCATGGCGCTGGCCAGTTGGGCCTCGACCACCTCGACCTGGCGGCGGCTGATATTGAGTTCCTCTTCCATAAGCCGGGTATCGTATTCGGCCAGCACCGTGCCCGCCTCCACCCAGGCGCCGGGCGCGACCAGCACGTCCTCGACCACCCCGTCCATCGGCGCGGGGACGATACGCGGCTCGCGCGGCGCCACTTCGCATTCCGCCACCACCCGTAGAGGCAGACGGACCAGCGCGAGAACCGCCACCACGGCGGCCAGCGCAACCAGCCGCCACAGCCACGATCCGACCCGTCCGCGCCGGACCGGACCGCCTCCCGGCCGGACAACGGCGTAGCCGGCGGCGAGGCGTTCAAGAGCGTCGCCCTCGTCCGGGCTGAACGCCCCCTCGCCCCACCGTTCGAACAGGAGGGCGAGATCGCGCCCCGGCAGCGGCGTCCACCAGGTGGAGAGGCCGCCGGTTTGATCGGCGATGGTGTGGAGTGCGTCCGGGTTGGCAAACCGTTCAGGCGCGAGCGGACCGGCCTTGTCCGCATCCTTCAGTCCGTGGAGCACCGTCGACCAATTCGAAACAAACGCCCCTTTCGGATCGGGCCGGACGTTTCCGGAGACGGTGAGGAGATGCGGCGCTTTTCGCACCGCCCATACGGAAGCGCGGGGGGGGGTAACCACCCCCCCGGCCCCGGGGACCCCGGGGGAGGGGTATTTACGCTCGCCGCGGGCGGCGCCGGCTTCGATAACCAGGTCGAACGCCGCGTCTTTATTTCGTGTCATGGTCCGCTCCCGTTGGCCGGCCATTCCACTTCGGCGGTCATGCCGGCCCTGAGGGTGTCGTCCGGATTGGCCACTTCGGCCCAGGCGTCGAAGGTCCGGCTGACCGGATCGAACACGACGCCGAGGCGCGTCACCGTTCCGGAGAAATCACCGGGAACGGCCGGCGTCCTGACCGTCACCGTGTCCCCGACGGAAATCGCCGAGAACCGGTCTTCCGGCAGGTAAAACCGGGCGAGGAGGACCGAGTCGTCCATGAGAAGGAGGAGCGGCGCGCCCCGGTTGGCCCATTCGGTGGCGCGGAGCTGTTCCTCGACAATTTTCCCGGCAAATGGCGCTCGGACGACGCAAGCCTCGACGTCGCGGCGGGCGGTGGCGAGTTTCAGTTCCGCCTCGGCCAGTTCGGTCCTGGCCCGGGCCAGTTCGGTGGCGGTGATCTGGTTCCGGTCGAAGAGGTTTTGCGTACTGGTGTAATTCTGCTGCGCCGCGTCCAGCTTGGTCGCGGCCGAATCGACCGCCGCTTGCGGCAGGGTGTCGTCAAACTCGACCAGGACATCCCCCGCCCGGCAGCGTTCGCCCGGTTCCAACGCCATTCGCTTCACCGTCATGGACAGTTCCGACGGAATCACCGCCTGCGCCC
The DNA here is from genome assembly GCA_020860865.1 of Planctomycetota bacterium. GTDB lineage: Bacteria > Planctomycetota > SZUA-567 > SZUA-567 > SZUA-567 > JAJBSZ01. Next base: position 4,168 of record JAJBTL010000245.1, read on the forward strand.
TCGGTTCGAAGACGCCCCGGTAGACCGCCCCGGCCGACGCCGACGACGCCGTCAGGACAAGGACGGTGAGGAAAACGACACAGCGAATCAAGCGTCCGTGATCAGCCATTCCGTTCCCCAGCGGGGACCGCGTTTCCGGCCGACAATGTCGGCAGTGGCGCCAGCGCCCGGTTCTTCTCTTTTTCGAGGTGGCTCTCCCAACTCTCCAGCTCCTCGACCAGATACACGG